>JAGXAX010000118.1 GCA_018971405.1 Alphaproteobacteria bacterium
CAACCTCGCCTTCCTGCGCCCGCGCATCGAGGCGGAAACGGCGGCGCTGCTCGGGCAGAAGGTCGAAATCAACAACGACATCAAGTTCAGGCTCGTCGGCGGGCGGCCGGCGCTCTTGCTGCACCATGTCTCGGTCGGCGCGGACGTGACGGCGGACGCCGTCGACCTGGCCTTGCGCGGGTTTCATCCGTCGCGCGCGGTTTTCGTCCGCGCTTACGGGCTCGCGCTTGACGGCAAAAAGCTGGGGAATTTCGATTTCCCCGTGACCGTCCTGCCGGACGGTTTTTCCGTCAGCCCGCTGCGTGGCAGCCTGAAAGGGGCGGCCCTGACGGGGCATGTGAAATATGCGGGCGGCGTTCTCTCCGCCGACGGCGCGGTGCAGGGTATTCCGCTCTCCCTGCTGCTTGGCGACGCGCCGGAGGGAGAGATCGCGGCGCAGTTCGCGCTGCAAAGCAAGGGAAAAACGGCGGAGGAATTGTTGCGTGGGCTTGACGGGCGCCTGCTGCTGACCAACAACGGCGGCACGCTCACCAGCGCGTCGCTGAAGTTCTGGTCGAGCGGCCTGCTCTCCAGCCTGCTGCCCGGCAAGACGGACAAGACGCCGCTCAACTGCGCCATCGTCGATTTCAACATTGAAAACGGCATCGCCGAGAGCCGCACCATCGTCGTCGACACCCGCGACAACACGATCTTCGCCCGCGGCCGCATCGACCTCGCGGACGGGAAGATCGACATGGTTC
Source organism: Alphaproteobacteria bacterium (assembly GCA_018971405.1). Classification (GTDB taxonomy): domain Bacteria; phylum Pseudomonadota; class Alphaproteobacteria; order Micavibrionales; family UBA2020; genus PALSA-926. The sequence continues at coordinate 741 of JAGXAX010000118.1, forward strand.
TGACGCCGCATCCGAAAGACGTGCAATTGCTCAGCCTCGCCACGCCGGTGCGCGTCGCGGGGCCGCTTGAAAATCCCGTCGTGACTCCGGAAGCGGGCGGTGTGGCGACCAAAATCGGCAGCATGCTGCTCGGCGTGGTCAACCCCGCCTTTGCGCTTTTGCCGCTGATGAAGACGGGGTTCGACGATTACAAAGGCTCCTGCGCCACGATCGCGCGCGAGCACGTGAAAGACAAATGAGGAAATTCTACAAAACGGCGGAAGCGGCGGCGGTCGACGGCGGCCATGCGGTGCTGCTCGACGGCAAGCCGGTCAGGACGCCGCTCGGCAGGGGGCTGCTGTTGCCGACGCGCGCGCTGGCGGAAGGCGTGGCGGCCGAATGGGCGGCGCAGGGCGCGGAGCTGAAGCCGGAAACCATGCCGCTGACGCGCCTCGCCAACACGATGATTGACAAGGCGGCGGGGCCTGACCGTACCGGCATGAACGCGGAGCTTTTGAAGTATGGCGGCTCCGACCTTGTCTGTTATTTCGCGGCGCGGCCCGCCGATCTCGTCCGCAGGCAGGAGGAGCTATGGCGGCCGCTGCTGGGGTGGATGGAGGAAAAACACGGCGTCGCCTTCGATGCGGCTTCCGGCATCCAATACCGGCATCAGCCGCCGGAAGCGCTGGAGAAACTCCGCGTCCTGATCGAAGGGCTGGACGCGGGCGCGTTCACGGCCGTGCAGGCGGCGGCGGCGACGGCGGGTTCCGTCGTCATCGCCTTTGCTCTGCTGGAGGGAAAGCTCACGCCGGACGAAGCCCATGCCGCGGCCTTCGTCGACGAGGTTCACCAGCTCAAGGCCTGGGGAGATGACGCGGAAGCGCGCCGCCTGCTGGAGGCGAAACGCGGGGAACTTGCGGACATCGCGCGGTTTCTGAAACTGCTCTAAGACCAGCTTGTGACGTTGTCCACCGGCATGGCGTCGCGGGCGAAGACGTAGCCGCGCCAGCAGCGGCGCACGAACCAGAGGACGGGCAGGGCGGTCGTCGTTTCAGTGATGACTTCAAGCCTGATCAGGTTTCCGGCAAGGTAACCCTGCGTTCCGGCCATGATGGCGTCGAGGTTCCCGCTCGTCAGCGTGCGGACGAGCGTGCCCGCGTCCGTAAATGTGAAAAGCAGCAGGCAGGTGAGGGCGATGGCGGCGGGCGTCAGCGCCAGCGCGCCGATCCAGAGGGTGCGGTTCATCCAGCGCAGGTGGCTCTCGAAGATCGTACCCCTGAACTTCTTCCGGTTCCTGTTGGCGAGCGCGCCGGCGATGGCCAGCGCCAGAAGTCCCGCCAGCATCGTGTCGTCGAAAAACTGCAAAACGGCGCCGAGCGCGTAGACGATATAGAGCGTCGTGCAGGTTTCCTGCAGCTTGGGGGATACGGCGATGTCTGTTTCTTCCGTCATGGCTTAAAAAAATGCATCGGGGAAATCTATCGGCTCGGAATTTTGCGCCCGCCACAGCCCGAACCAGCAGCGCCAGACCCACCAGAAGATCGGCGGCGTGATGCAGAGAGTGGTGATGAAATCTATTCTTTGACTGTTGTCGTTCATGAAGCTCTGTACGGTGTTGACCTGCGTGGAGAGGTCGCCGTTGGAGCTGGCCATGAGGTTGAACAGCCCGTTGATGTTCGTGTATCTGTCCACCAGGTACATCGTCAGGAGCAGGGAAAGCGGCAGCAGGTAGTAGCCGCCGATCCGCAGCGTGTTGGCCGTCCATTCGACGTGGCTCGCATAGATGGTGTCGCGCGCGGTGATGCGCTGCGCCTTTATCATGAATCCGCAAAAGCTGACAACAAGGCAGCCTGCGATGACCAGCTGCCACGACATGGCGTATTGCGCGAGGGCGCCCAGGGCGGCGATAGCATAGAGCCACATGGAAAAAATCCTTTGGTCCGGATGCTTTTCTTCCTGTCCAGCGCGCATTACTTTCTCCCGAACAGTTTTTCGATGTCGTGCAGCTTCAGTTCGACGTAGGTCGGGCGGCCATGGTTGCACTGGCCGGAATGGGGTGTGGCTTCCATCTGGCGGAGGAGCGCGTTCATCTCCGCCTGCGTCAGGCGGCGGCCGGCGCGCACCGAGCCGTGGCAGGCGATGGTTCCGCAGATGCTTTCAAGCTTTTCGTTGAGGGAAACGGTCTGTCCGTAGGCGGCGATGTCGTCGGCGAGGTCACGGACGATCTGTTTGATGTCGCCTGCGCCGAGCAGCGCCGGGACCTCCTGCACCGCGACCGCGCCGGGGCCGAAGCTTTCTATGATGAGGCCGAGCTCCTCCAGTTCGTGCTTGCGCGCCAGCAGCCGTTCGACGGCGGGCGCGTCCATCTCGACGATTTCCGGCAGCAGCAGGGATTGCCGCGCGATGCCGCCCGCGGCGAGGTCCTGCTTCATCTTCTCGTAAACGAGGCGCTCGTGCGCGGCGTGCTGGTCGACCAGCACGAGGCCGTCAACGGTCTGGGCCACGATATAGGTTTCATGCAGCTGCGCGACGGCCGCGCCCAAAGGAAAAGCGTCCGGCGGAAAATCCCGTTGCGTCGATGCCGCCGCATCGTTGACCGGCGCATCTTCATTGAAATTCCGCGCGACGGGGGCGTCGTCAAGCGCGAGACTGCTGTTGTAGTAACTTCCCGTATAGGCCGCGCCCGCCATGCCCTTGAGGTTTTTATAGGACGGCTGGCGCTGGCGGTATTCACCGTCCCATTGTGGCGCCGCCGCGGTGCCGGAAAGCGACGGCGCGCGGAAGGATTGCAGCGTCTGTTCCGCCACGGTGGTGGAGGCGCGGTGGCCGGCCTCCGTGATCGCGTGTTTCAGGCCGCCGACGATGAGGCCGCGCACGAGGGCGGAATCCTGAAAGCGCACTTCCGATTTCGCGGGGTGCACGTTGACGTCCACCAACTCCGGCGGGATGTCGAGGAACAAACAGAGCATCGGGTGGCGGTCATGGGCGAGGAAATCCGCATAGGCGCCGCGTACCGCGCCGACCGTCAGTTTGTCACGCACCGGGCGGCCGTTGACGAAGAAATGCTGATACTGGCTGGTGCCGCGGTTGAGCGTCGGCAGGGCGGCGAAGCCGGTGAGTTTGATTCCGTCGCGCTCCGCCGCGAGGGCGAGCGCGTTTTCGGCGAACTCGCGCCCCATGATCTGCTGCAGGCGTTCGAGCCGTTCCGCGGCGGGGAGGTCAAGCACCGTCTTGTCGTCGTGCGTCAGGCGGAAGGCGATGTCGGGATAGGCCATGGCGAGGCGCGTGACGGTGTCGCGCACGGCTTGCGCTTCGGCGCGCTCCGTCTTCAGGAATTTGAGCCGCGCGGGCGTGGCGTAGAACAGGTCGCGGACCTCGATCTTCGTGCCGGCGGGATGCGCAGCGGGCGTGACTTTGGATTTCCTGCCACCGTCGACGGTGATGGTCGCGCCGTCGGCGCTGTTATCGTTGCGCGGGCGGCTGGTGAGGGTGAGGCGGGAAACCGCGCCGATCGACGGCAGCGCCTCGCCGCGGAAACCCAGAGAGGCGATCTGCACGAGATTGTCGTCCGGCAGCTTCGAAGTCGCGTGGCGCTCGACGGCGAGGCCGAGTTCGTGCGCCGTCATGCCGATGCCGTCGTCCTGCACGGTGATCAGGCTCGCGCCGCCTTCGCGAATCAGGATGTCAATGCGCGACGCGCCCGCGTCGATGGCGTTTTCCACCAGCTCCTTGACGGCGGCGGCGGGGCGCTCGATGACCTCGCCCGCGGCGATCTGGTTGATCAGCGTCTCTGGAAGTTGTCGGATCGGCATGATTCTTTTTATAGCCTACGGGCCGTTTTTTGACAAAATGATTGCGCGCGCGTCTTTGTATAAGTTATCCATAACATAATATCGTGGCGGTCTGGCTATTTCTTGCCGGTTTTGCCGTCGAGCAGCGCCCCGTCGAGCAGCGCCCCGTCGAGCAGCGCCCCGTCGAAGTTCGCTTCGGACAGGGTTGCACCGGTGAAGTCGGCGCGGCGCAGGTCGCAGTTCGAAAAATCGGCCTCGGTCAGGTCCGCGCCGGCGAATTTCCCCTCGACGATGCGCGCGCCCGAGAAAACCGCCTGCCGCATCACGGCGCGCTCGAAATTGCACGGGATCGAGAATTCCACGCCGTCCGGCTTCTTGAAGGTCAGAGGGTTGAGGTTGGCCTTGGAGAGGTTGGCGCGCTGGAACAGCCCGTCGCTGAAGCGCGAGCCGCGCAGGTCGGCGTTTTGCAGGAGGCACTTGCGGAAGTCCGCCTTCTCCAGATGCGCGCCCTGAATTTCGACGCCGCGCAGGTCCATTTCGGCGAAGGTCGCACCCTGCGCCTTGATGGCGGTGAGCTTTTTGGCGGCGAGCCGCGGGCCCTTGCGCATGTCCGTGCCCGCGAGGTCGAGCTGGAAGCCCTGCCGGCCGCCGGAGGCGACCCAGCTGGTGTGTTTTAATAGCAATTCGTCGAGCGTCATCTCGACTTCGGTGAAGTCCTTGCCGACGGGGTTTTCAGTCAGGGTCA
>JAGXAX010000119.1 GCA_018971405.1 Alphaproteobacteria bacterium
GCCCGCCGTTTTCAGGATATGGCCGATCAGCGCAGTGGTGGTCGACTTGCCGTTGGTGCCGGTGATGCCGATGGTTTTCAGGCGCGGATGGGCGCGATGAAAAATCTCCATGTCGCAGACGACGGGGCAGCCCGCCTTTTGCGCTTGAATAACGCAAGGGTGCGGCTTCGGATGGGTGAGGGGAATGCCGGGCGCGAGGCAGAGCAGTGAAAAGCGGCTGAAGTCCGCGCCGGTCAGGTCTTCGGTTCGCAAGCCTTGCCGCGCGGCGGGCGTGTCGTCCCACAAAACGGTTTCGATTCCCGCCGCCGCGCAGGCGTCGCGCGTCGCAAGCCCGCTTTTGCCGAGGCCGACGACGGCGACGGGCTTGTTGTCGAGCTGTGGTTTCAGCGGTTTGAGGTCGATCATGGCTTCATCTCAGCTTCAGCGTCGAAAGCCCTATCAGGGCGAGGATGACGGCGATGATCCAGAAACGGATGACGACGGTCGTTTCCGCCCAGCCGAGCTTCTCGAAATGGTGGTGGATCGGCGCCATTTTGAAGACGCGCTTGCCCCGCGTCTTGAAAGAGACGACCTGTATGATGACGGAGAGCGTCTCCATGACGAACAATCCGCCGATGATGGCGAGCACGATCTCGTGCTTGGTGATGACGGCGGTGGCGCCGAGCGCGCCGCCCATGGCGAGCGATCCGGTGTCGCCCATGAATACCTGCGCCGGCGGCGCGTTGTACCAGAGAAATCCCAGCCCCGCGCCGATCAGCGCGCCGCAGAAGACGGACAATTCCCCCGCGCCCGGCACGTTGTGGATTTGCAGGTAGGTGGAAAAAACCTCGTTGCCCACGAGATAGGAGATCAGCCCGAAGCAGGCCGTGGCGATCATGATCGAGCCGATGGCGAGTCCGTCGAGCCCGTCGGTCAGGTTGACGGCATTGGCCGCGCCGACAATCACCAGCATGCCGAAGACGGCGAAGAACCAGCCGAGATCGACCAGCACGTTCTTGAAGAACGGCACGGCGAGCGTATGATTGAGCGGTGCGGGCGTGACGGCGACGAAAGCGAGGACGGCGGCGAGGGCGATCGCGCTTTCCAGGAACAGCCGCAGCTTTCCGGGGATGCCTTTGTGGCTGCTTTTCGTCAGTTTGGCGTAATCGTCCCAGAAGCCGATGAACCCGTAGCCGAGAAAGACGCAAAGCACGATCCACATATAGGCGCTGGAAAGGTCGACCCAGAGCAGCGTCGAGAGGGTGACGGAAAAAATGATCATCAGCCCGCCCATCGTCGGCGTGCCTTGTTTTTTGAGGTGCGTTTCCGGCCCGTCGGAACGGATCGGCTGCCCCTGCCCCTGCTTTGATTTCAGCCAGCGGATGACGGCGGGGCCTATCCAGAAGCTGATCAGCAGGGCCGTGAGGATCGCGCCGCCGGTGCGGAACGTCAGGTACTTGAACAGGTTGAACGGCTCGAAATGCCCCGCCAGAGGGTAGAGCAGGTTATACAGCATGCTGGGTTCCTTTTGCTTTTGTGTGCGGCAGCGCCATGTCTTGCAGCGCCTGCACGACGTATGACATCTTGCTTCCGGCGGAGCCTTTTACGAGAAAGACGTCGCCGGGCTTCACGGCCGCGGTGACGAGGGCGCTTAAAGCCTGGCTGTCCTTGGCGTATCCGCCGCGCCAGTCGGGCGGCAGTTGCTGATAGAGCGCGTCCATCAGCGGGCCGCAGCAGAAGAGGAGGTCGGTCTTGGCCTTGAGCAGCGGGTTGGCGAGGCTTGCGTGCAGGCGCGGGCCTTCTTTGCCGAGCTCGAGCATGTCGCCGAGTACGGCGATGCGCCGTCCGCCGGGCGCGGGCGCGGTCATGGCGAAAACCTCGAAGGCCGCCAGCATGGCCGCCGGATTGGCGTTGTAGCTCTCGTTGATGACGGTGACCGGCGGCCGCCCTTCGGCGATGGCGACGGAGATGCGGTTGCCGCGGCCTTCGACGGGTTCGGAATTCTTCAGCGCTTCAAGGGCGACGGAAAGGCTTCCTCCCGCCGCTTTGACCGCGGTGAGGGCGCTCAGGGAGTTCAGCGCGATATGCTTGCCGGGGATGTTCAGCTTGTACTTGACGCGCTCGCCGAGGATTTCCGCCGTGACTTTCGTGCTGTCGGCATGGAGGGCGCAGTCGATCAGGCGGGATTGCGCGTCCTCGTCTTCCCCGAATGAAAGGATTTTTTTCAGCCCCGCTTTTTCGGCGTGGGCTTTCAATCGCGCGAAATGCGGGTTGTCGAAGGGCAGGATGGCGGTTCCGCCTTTCATGCCCGAGAATATTTCCGCCTTCGCGTCGGCGATGGCCTCCACGCTTTTGAAGAATTCTATATGCACGGGTTCGATCGTGGTGATGATGGCGATATGCGGCCTGACCTGTTGCGTGAGGTTTGCAAGCTCGCCGGCATGGTTCATGCCGAGCTCGAAAACGCCGTAGGCCGCGTCCTGCGGCAGGTTGGCGAGCGACAGCGGCACGCCCCAGTGGTTGTTGAAGCTTTTTTTGCTGGCGTGGGTCGGCCCAAGCGCGCCGAAGACGATGGAGAGCATTTCCTTGGTGCCGGTTTTTCCCGCCGAGCCTGTGACGGCGATGATTTTCGCTTTTGAGCGCGCGCGCCCCGCCGCGCCGAGTTTTTCCAGCGCGGTCATGGTGTCGCCGACATGCACAAGCGGGCCGGTGGCCGTTTTGAAACCTTCCCTGACGACGGCCGCCGCGGCGCCCGCCTTGAATGCGGCGTCCACATAGTCGTGGCCGTCCAGCGCGTCGCCCTTGAGGGCGATGTAGACTTCGCCCTTTTTCAGCGTGCGCGTGTCGATCGAGACGCCGGTGGCGGAAAAATCCTGCGTGGCTTTGCCATTTGTCGCCTGTTCTATTTCCGGGGATGTCCAGAGGCTCATTTACTCACCTCCAGAACGGCGCTGCGCGCCTCGCTCACGTCGTCGAAGGGCAGGATGTCCTTGCCGACGATCTGCCCCTGTTCGTGGCCTTTTCCGGCGATGACGAGGACATCTTCCGGCCCGAGGCCGCGGATGGCGGCGCGGATCGCTTCGCGCCGTCCGCCGATCTCGGTCGCTTTCGGCGCTGCCGTCATGATCTCCTTGCGGATGGCCGTGGCGTCCTCGGTGCGCGGGTTGTCGTCGGTGACGATGACCCTGTCCGCGAGGCGCACGGCGATCTCGCCCATCATCGGGCGCTTGCCGCGGTCACGGTCGCCGCCGCAGCCGAAGACGACGTGGAGATTTTTATGCGTGTGCGGGCGCAGGGCCTTGAGCATGGTTTCGAGCCCGTCGGGCGTGTGGGCGTAATCTACGTAGATCGTGGCGCCGTTGGGATGTTTCGCGGCAAGCTCCAGCCGTCCGCGCACGCTTTGCAGCCTTTCGAGGGCATAGACGCCCTGCATGTGCAGCAGGCGGTTGTCCGGATCTTCGGCCAGAACGAGCCCGAGCGCGCAGAGGGCGTTGGCGGCCTGAAAGTCACCGACCAGCGGCAGTTCAAGTTCGTAACGTTCTCCGAAAACCATCAGCTCGACGAACTGGCCGTCGGACAACGGGCGCTGCTGGACAAGGCGGATGTCTTTCGCTTTCCAGCCGTATCCGATGACGCGCAGGCCGCGCTTTTCGCACGCCGCGCGGAAATCTCCCGAATAAGGCGTGTCGCTGTTGATGACGGCGACCCCGCCGCCGGTCAGGACGTCGCTGAACAGGCGCAGCTTCGCCGCGAGGTATTTCTCCATCGTGCCGTGGTAGTCGAGGTGGTCGCGGGTGAGATTGGTGAAGCCGGCGGCGGTGACGCGCACGCCGTCGAGCCTGTACTGGTCGAGCCCCTGGCTCGACGCCTCGATGGCGAGGTGCGTGACGCCGGAGGCTTCGAGTTCGGCGATTTCCGCGTGCAGCGTGACGGGGTCGGGCGTTGTGAGCAGGCCGGGGCGGCTCATCGTGACGCCGCCCGCGTAATTGGCCGTGATCCCGATCGTGCCGAGGCAGGCGGCGGCGTGCTCCATCGACTGCCACATCTGGCGGCAGAAGTTGACCGTCGAGCTTTTGCCGTTCGTGCCGGTGACGGCGACGAGCACGGGGACCTGCCGGCCGTAAAAGGCGGCGGCCATTTTCGCGAAGCTGCGGCGGGGGTTTTCGGCCTCGATCATGACGGCGTTGCCGGCGGCGGCTTTCGTTCCGGCGGGCGCGAGGACGGCGCTGGCGCCTTTTTCGACGGCCTCATCGATATATTTCCGTCCGTCGAGCTTCGTGCCGGGAAAGGCGGCGAAGAGATATCCCGCCCGCACGTCGCGCGAGTCCGATGTGAGTCCGGTGATCTCCGTTTTCGCGGTCTTTGCCTTGTCACAGGCGCCGACCCCGTCGAGATCAGTTATCAGTTCCGAGAGCTGCAAGTATTTGTCCTTCCTTATATTCTTTCAAGTAGGGTTTCATTTCCTTTTCCACGCTCGTGCGGGTGATATCCATGCGCGGCCTGATCCCGTAAAGCGGCCCCATCCGAGCAATGACGTCGCCGACGACGGGGGCCGCCGTCCAGCCTCCGGTGGAAAAGCCGTCGGTGGCTTTCGTTCCCTTCGGGTCGTCGAGAATGGCAAGCACGACGAAGCGCGGATGCCATATCGGGAAGACGCCGAGGAACGAGGAGATGTTGGCGTGGTTCTCGTATTTGCCGTGCTTGTTCTTGTCGGCCGTGCCGGTCTTGCCGCCGACGTCGTAGCCGTCCACCCAGGCTTTCGTGCCGGTGCCGGCGGCGGTCACCAGCTCCAGAATACGGCGCATCTTTTCAGACGTCGCCGCGCTGATGACGCGCGTGTCCTGCGGCGCGGCGCCGGAATCGTCGGGCATGACGAGCGTCGGCAGCGGCAATATGCCCCCGTTGACGATCGCGGACGCGGCGCGGGCGAGGTGCAGCGGCGAAACGGCGATGCCGTGGCCGAAGGCGGCGGTGAGAGTGTTGATCTTGCGCCAGGGCGACGGATAGAGCGGCATGCCGCGCTCCGGCACCTCAATGGGCGCGCGTTCCATGAAGCCCAGCGTCCGGTAAAATTTTTCTATGGCGTCTGGTGCGAGGCTTTCGGCCATTTTCGCCGCGCCGATGTTGGAGGAATACATGAAGATTTCGGGGATGGTCAGCGGGCGCCGCGTCGCGTCGAAATCGTTGATGGTGAACCGGTCTATCTTCAGGGGGTGCGTCGCGTCAAAGACGCTGGAGAGGCGCACTTTTCCGCTGTTCAG
>JAGXAX010000120.1 GCA_018971405.1 Alphaproteobacteria bacterium
CATAAAAAACTCCTTTTTCTATTATGTTATCCGTTATAGAGCATCGTCCGGCTTTGTAAAACGCTTTCATCGGCGCAACAGAAAAAAAGAATCGTCCGGCACGGCCAAAGAGCGGTTCCGGCGGCGCTCTTCCGCGAGAAACCCGTCCGTCTGCCCTGTTTATTGATTTTATGGAAATATATTTTTCCATCGCCTGCTCACCGCCTGCATGCTATATAAGTGTCTACTCTGGAAAAGATATTCTGCCCGCCGGATGTCTCGAAGTCTTCCCCGCCTGATGGAAACGGTTTGACAAAACAACGACATAACATTCTTATTCTCAATGGCCCGAACCTGAATATGCTTGGCGTTCGCGAACCGGACGTGTATGGATTCAAGAACCTGAGCGCGATCGCGCTGGAGTGCGAGGAATACGCAAGCGAACTGGGCTGCACCATCGACTTCCGCCAGACCAACATCGAGGGCGAGATGGTGACGATCATTCAGGAGGCGCATGGCCCGTGCGCGGGGGTCATCATCAACGGCGGGGCCTACGCGCATACGTCCGTCGCGCTGGCCGACGCTTTGAGGATACTGGAGGTACCGATTATAGAAGTGCACATCACCAACACGTACAAACGCGAGCCGTACCGCCGCCACTCCTATATCGCGGAAACGGCCGCCGGCGTCATCTGCGGCTTCGGCGGGCACGGCTACCTGCTCGCGCTCGACGCGATGCGCGCGCTTTTGGAGGAATGAAATGACCGCAAAATCTGAGAGGAAACCGAAAATGGCCCCCATGAAGATCGACCACGACGCGATCCGCAATCTCGCGACGCTGCTGACCGAGACAGACCTGACGGAAATCGAGATCGCCGAGGGCGACAAGAGAATCCGCGTGACGCGCACGCTCACGGCGCAGGTCTTCTCCGCGCCCGCGGGCATGCCGCAAACCCCGCCCGCGGCAAACGCCGCGCCCGCGGCTCCCGCCGCCGTCAGCCCCGAGAACCACCCGGGCGCCGTCAAGTCGCCGATGGTCGGCACCGTCTACCTCCAGCCGGAGCCGAGCGCGCCCGCGTTCGTCTCCAAAGGCCAGACGGTGCAGGCGGGCGACACGCTGCTCATCATCGAGGCGATGAAGGTCATGAACCCGATCAAGGCCGACAAGGGCGGCACGGTTGCCGAGATTCTCGTCGACGACAGCCAGCCGGTCGAGTTCGGCCAGCCGCTGGTGATCATCGTTTAAAAAACGGACGCCGCACAAATGTTCAACAAAATCCTCATCGCCAACCGCGGGGAAATCGCGCTCCGGATCGTCCGCTGCTGCAAGGAAATGGGCATCGAGACGGTCGTCGTCCACTCGACCGCCGACGCCAACGGCATGGCGGTCCGCATGGCGGACGAAAGCGTCTGCATCGGCCCCGCGCCGGGGCGCCTGAGCTACCTCAACATCCCCGCCATCCTCACCGCCGCGGCGCTGACCAACGCCGACGCCATCCACCCCGGCATCGGCTTCCTCGCCGAGAACGAGGAGTTCTGCCGCATGGTGGGCGAGCACGGCCACACTTTCATCGGCCCCGCGCCCGAGCACATCGCCAGCATGGGCGACAAGGCCGTCGCCAAGGACACGATGAAGGCGCTCGGCCTGCCGCTCATCCCTGGATCCCCCGGCGTCGTCAAAAGCGCCGACGACGGCATCAAGATCGCCAAGGACTGCGGCTTCCCCGTGCTGATCAAGGCGGTCGCGGGCGGCGGCGGCAAGGGCATGAAGGTCGCGCACAGCGAGGGCGAGTTCAAGGCCTGCTTCGCCATGGCCTCGGCGGAAGCCAAGGCCGCCTTCGGCAACGGCGACGTCTACATCGAGAAATACCTTTCCCACCCGCGCCACATCGAGGTGCAGGTGATCGGCGACATGTACGGCAACGCCGTGCACTTAGGCGAGCGCGACTGCTCGATCCAGCGCAGCCACCAGAAAGTCGTCGAGGAATGCCCCTCGCCGGCGCTGACGCCCGCGCAGCGCAAGGAAGTCGGCGAGCTGGCGGCGTCCTGCGTGCGCAAAATGAAATACCGCGGCGTCGGCACGATGGAATTCCTCTTCGAGGACGGCAAGTTCTACTTCCTCGAAATGAACACCCGCCTGCAGGTCGAGCATCCGATCACCGAGATGGTCACCGGCGTCGACCTCGTGCGCGAACAGATCCTCGTCGCCGCGGGCCGCAAGCTCTCGTTCAGGCAGGAAGACATCAAGTTCAGCGGCCATTCCTTCGAGTGCCGCATCAACGCCGAGCATCCGGAGACCTTCATCCCCTCGCCGGGCAAGGTCACGCGCTTCCACGCGCCGGGCGGCCTCGGCGTGCGCGTCGACAGCGCGCTCTACGACGGCTACGCCGTGCCTTCCTCCTACGACAGCCTCGTCGCCAAGATCGTCGTCCACGCGCCGAACCGCGAGGCGGCGATGATGCGCATGGAGCGCGCACTCGAGGAAACCGTGGTCGAGGGCATCGAGACCAACATCCGATTGCACCTGCGCATCTTGCAGGAGCCGGCCTTCCGCGCCGGAAACTACAACATCCACTGGCTGGAGAGATTCCTCTTCGGCAAGAAAGAAGACAACAAAAAGGCCGCCTCATGAAAAAGACGATCGTTCCCGCATTTGCCATCTTCGCTTCCTTCCTGTTCTCCGCCGCCGCGCCGAAAGGCGCGATGGCCGCCGAAACGTTCTCTTACGACCCGCTGCACACGCAGGTCTTCTTCACCGTCAACCACATGGGCTTCACCGACGTGCGCGGCCGCTTCGACAGCTTCGGCGGCACCTTCACGCTCGACGAGGCGCATCCCGCCCTGTCGCGCGCCGACTTCACCATTAAGGCCTCCAGCATCGACATGGGCTCGGACGTCTGGAACAGCCATATCGAGGAAGGCTTCCTCGACAGCGCAAAATATCCGGAGATCGTCTTCAAGAGCACCAAGGTCGTGCAAACCGGCGCGAAGACCGCCGACATGACGGGCGACCTCACGCTCCACGGCGTGACGAAGCCGGTCACGCTCCACGTCACGCTCAACAAAACCGGCGTCAACCCGTTCATCGCGTCCCGCGTCGATGCGGGATTTTCCGTCACCGGCACGATCAAACGCTCCGATTTCGGCATGACGAAATTCATCCCCGTCGTCGGGGACGATATCGGCATCGACATCGCCGTCGACGGCATGCGGCAAACAGACAAAACCAACAAGTGAAGGCCATGCAGCTCAAAAACACCCCGACACAATACGGCGCCGTCACCAAGGCCCTGCACTGGACGATCGCGGCCATCGTCATCTTCCAGCTGATCATCGGCTCATGGATGGGCAGCCTGCCGATGGGCGTCTTCAAGCTTGACGTCGTGCTGCTGCACAAGTCGCTCGGCATCACCGTCCTTTTCCTGATCGTGACCCGCCTCCTCTGGCATCTTTTCAGCCGCAGGCCGGCGCCGCTCGAAACGCTGACGCGCTTCGAGCGCATCGCGTCGCGCGCGCTGCATGACAGCTTCTACCTCCTGCTGCTCGTCATGCCGCTCTCCGGCTGGGCCCTGTCGTCGGCCCACGGCGCGCCGGTGCACTTCTTCGGCCTCTTCACGCTGCCGGACTTCGTCGCCGAGAACAAGGCCTCCGCGCATTTCTACCGCGAAGTGCACGGCTATGTCAGCGACGTGCTGATCGCCGTCATCTGCCTCCATGTCGCCGCGGCGCTGATGCACCACTTCTATACAAAGGACAACGTGCTGAAGCGGATGCTGCCCGCGCTGTTCTGCCTCGCCCTGCTCGGCGGGCAGGCGCCCGCCGCAAACGCGCAGGCCGCAAAGCCAAATGCCGCCGCCCCGCAAAACTGGTCGATGCTCCACGAAAAAAGCACCATCACCTTCACGCCGACGCAGCTCGGGAAGGCCTTCACCGGAAAATTCGGCGTTTTCGCCGCCGACATCGTCTTTTCGCCGGACGACCTCGCCGCGAGCCATGTCATGATCGACGTGCACATGAACACCGCCGCGACCGGCGCGCCCGACCGCGACCAGAACCTGATGGGCGAAGACTGGTTCGACGTCGCCAAATTCCCCGACGCGGTGTTCAAGTCCTCGGGCTTCCGCAAAGTCGGCGCGGACGCCTACATCGCCGACGGCGTGCTGACGATCAAGGGCGTCACCGTGCCAGCCACACTGCCTTTCAAGCTGAATATCACGACGAACGCCAACGGCACGCAAACCGCCGTCGCCGACGGTTCGGTCGTACTCGACCGCGCGAAGTTCAATGTCGGCGTCGGCCAATGGAAAAGCACGGATATTATCGCAAACGAAGTGCCGGTCACGTTCCACATCGTCGCACTCGGCGCGGCGGCGCGGAAGTGAATCCGAAAAACCGCGAAAGAAAAACCCCTCTGCCGATATCAGTCTGATTTGGCTATATAACTTTTGTCCACAGTGCGCTAAAATCAGGTTATGAGAACGCTCTACCACCTCTGGCTCCATCCCTTTTCCCGCAAAGTGCGCCTCGCGCTGGCCGAGAAGAAGCTCGACTTCGAACTGAAAATCGAAAAGACGTGGGAGCGGCGCACCGAGTTCCTCGCCATCAATCCGGCGGGCGACGTGCCGGTGCTGGTCGAGCCGGACGGCACGACGCTCACCGACAGCCAGGTGATCTGCGAATACCTCAACGAGGTCTACAACACGGTGGACCTCCTCGGCCACAACCCGCTGCAGCGCGCCGAAACGCGCCGCCTCGTCGCGTGGTTCGACCAGAAGTTCAACGCCGAGGTGACGGAGAACCTCGTCGGCGAAAAAATGATGAAGCGCTTTTTGAAACAGGGCGAGCCTTCGGGCGCGAGCATCCGCGCCGGCCACGCCAACATCCATTACCATCTCGATTACATCGGCTTCCTGACCGAGCGCCGCCGCTGGCTCGCGGGCGAGAACATCTCGCTCGCCGACATCGCCGCCGCCGCGCACCTTTCGACCATCGACTATATCGGCGACGTGCCGTGGGAAGAGCACAAGGCCGCCAAGGACTGGTACGCGCGCATCAAGTCGCGCCCCAGCTTCAAGCCGCTGCTGGCGGACATGATCCCCGGCTTCTCGCCGCCGAGCCACTACCAGAACCTCGATTTCTAGCGGGGCCGGCGCAGCATGACCCCGGCAACGGATAAAACAGCAAGGCCGGCCGCACCCGCCGCAAAAGGCAAAAAAATCTTCTGCTTCGGCCTCGGCTACACGGC
>JAGXAX010000121.1 GCA_018971405.1 Alphaproteobacteria bacterium
CCTTGACGCGCCGGCGCATCAGCGCGAACAGGACGCCGTAGCCGAGCAGCACCAGCAGCGGCACGAAGACCAGCGCCCCCGCCACCGCCCAGATCAGCGCGAGCGCGATGACGACGTAGGGGATTTCGAGGAACGAGAGGAAGACCGCGCCGCTGAAAAGGTCACGCACCGATTCGAACGTCTTGATCCGCGCGATCTGCGCCGCGACCGAGGCGCGCTCCACCATCTCCGGCGGCAGGCCGGTCAGGTGCGCGAAGATCTTCGTCCCCACCAGCGTGTCGAGCCGCGCCGAGAGCCACGCCAGCGCGTTGGAGCGCACGCGGCGCAGCGCGAACTCCGTCACAACGGCGATCGTCACGCCGAACGCGAGGCCCGCGAGCGGCCGCTTGTCGGCAGGCGAGATGACGAGTTCATAGACTGCCATCATGTAGAGCGGCGCCGCCAGCGCCACGAGGTTGAGCATTACGCCGGAGAGCAGGATCTGCGCGAAGGTGCCGGAAAAGCGCCCGACCAGCGCGCGAAACCACGTGTAGCCCGTGCCGCCGCGCATGAAGCGGGAGACGTCCTGACGGCTGCGGTCGAAAAGCGAGAATATCCACGCGCGCCCGGCGGCGCGGGCATCCCTGTCCTGCGGTGCGAGGCGGCGGGTGCGGCGCGTGCGCCCGTCGTAAACGTCGATGGCGTCACCCTCCCGCCGCACGATGACGAGCGGTTCGCCGCCGTCGGGAACGAAGAGACAGGGCAGCAGGCGCGCGTCCATCTCCGCCGGCGCGGTGCGCACGTCGCGGGCGAAATAGCCGAGGTTGGCGGCGGCGTTGACGACGGCGCAATCGTCCATCTCCCCCGCCGCCGCGGGCACGGCCTCCATGATCTCGTAGGCCCGGCGCAGCGGATTGAGCAAAATCACCAGCGCGCAATAGCAGGCCTCGCAAGGGGAGAAATCCCGCCGCTGCCAGACCGTGCGGCCCAGCGTCTCCAGCAGGCCGCCGACGGCCGATTCAAGTGCTGCGTTTCTGTCCGGCGGCGTCATGGCGCACCCCTTTTCTGAATGTGAAAACGCCGTTGACGAGCGTGCCTTCGCAAGTCGCGAGCGCCGCGATGTCCGGATCTTCCGTCACGATGACCAGTGCGCAGGTCTCGCGCAAACGCGCGAGCAGGCGCAGAACGTTCTTCAGGCCCTCGCGGTCGAGGCACTGGTCGGCCTCGTCGAACAGGATGATGCGCGGCCCCGCCGCCACGACGCGCGCCATGGCGATGCGCTGCTTCAGGCCCGGCGGGATGGCGTCGCTGCTGTTGCCGTAGATGACCGTGTCGAATCCCGACGGCATCCGCGCCACATCGCGGTCGACGCCGAGCGCCGCCGCGGCTCCGCGCGCCGCCGCCTCGCCGATCTCGCCGAATCGCGTGACATTGTCGCGGATCGTGCCGCGGAAGATGACGGGATCGTTCGAGATGTAGCCTGCGTGGCGCGCCAGTTCGCCGGGCGCGAAGGCGCGGATGTCGCGCCCGTCGGCCGCGACGGTGCCCGACGACGGCGGAAAAACCCCCGCGATGAGGTTGAGCAGCGTCGATTTTCCCGCCGCGTAATCGCCTTTGAGCAGCATCGCGTCGCCGGGCTTCAAAGTGAATTCCACATCGCGGAACAGGGGCGGCGCGCCTGCGCCGAAGCCGTAACTCAGGCCTTTCACCTCCAGCACGCCGGTCTGCGGCGTGGGCGAAGGCGCGGCGGGCAGGCGCTCCGCCGCCGGCAGGGCGAAAATGCCCGCCACGCGCGCGCGGGAAATGCGGTAGTCCTGATAGCGCACCCACAAAACCAGACCGCGCTGCACAGACTGCATCATGCGTCCGGAAAGAAGCAGCGTGGCGATCAGCGCGCCGGTGGTGACGCCGCCGTCGAAAATCAGCAGCGCGCCCGCCGTGATGGTCGCCGCGGCGATGGCGTGCGCCATGACCGTGCCGGTGTTGAAAATGGCGGCTGTCGCCCCGGCCACGTCGTAGTTGGCGGCGACGGATTCCTTCTGCAGCTCCTCGTAGCGGCGGCGCAGCACGTTTTCGGCGGCGAAGGACTTGACGGTATGGATGGCGTTGAGGCTCTCGATGAGGAAGTCGTAGCGCCGGTCGTCTACCGTCTCGCGCGCCTGCAGCCGGCGGCGCAGACAACGCCCTTCGACAAACGAGATCACCGCGAACAGGCCGAGCAGCGCCATCGGCACCGCGCCGAGCCGCCCAGCGACGTAAAATATGAAGCCTGCGTAGACGAGGACGAACAGCGTGTCCACCAGCGCGGAGAGCGCCTGCCCGTCGTGAAAATCCTTCGTCTTGCCGATCGCCGCCATGCTGTGCAAGTGCTCTCCGATGCCGGCGGCGCGGATCTGCGGGATGTCCGCGCCGAGAACGTGCCGCATCGCCGCCGTGGAGACGGCGTATTCGTACGTCGCGCCGTTCCAGCCGATCATGTAGGCCCGCGCGATCTTGAGTGCCGCCTCGAGCGCGACCGCTGCCGTCACGCCCGCGATCAGCACCGGCAGTGTGCCGGATTCAGGGTTGGGCAGGATGCGGTCATAGATCTGCAGCGTCAGGATTGGCAAGGCCAGGGACAAAAGGTTCGCGCCGACCGTCGCCAGCACGACATGCAAGGCATCCGGCGTCTTCAGGCGCGGCGGGCGCCACGCCGCTTGCGCCGCGCGCGCCGTCACAGCAGCAGGCCCGTATGGTGAGCCGTCGTCGTGCCGGTGTCCGTTTGCGAAACGTCAAGAAGACCGAGGCCGGCGGACACCGTGCCGGTCACGGTATCAAGCGCGCTCGCCGTTCCGGAGGTCGGATCGGCCAGGGTCGTCGCGGCATCGGTCGCCAGCGTCGTCGCGGTGTTCGCGAGCAGTGTCGTCGTGTCCGCCGCCGCCGTCGTGCCGCTGGCCACCGCCGTCAGGCTGTCCGTGCCGCCGCTGCCGAGCGCGTTTATATATGTGTCGGTCTGCGTGGCGGACGCGAGGTCTGCGCTGCCCGCCGCCGTCACCGACGCGTTCAGCGCGAGGGAGGCGTCGAGCGAAGTGCCGCCGAGCGTGGCGCTGAGCAGCGATGTCGGATCACTTACCGTGGCGGCTGCCGCGTCGATAACGCCGGTTGTTGCCGAGGTCGAAAGCGTTGCCGACACGTCAAGAGAGGTGCCTGAGAGCAGGGACGCATGGTCGCTTACCGTACCGGTCACGGCATCGACGATACCGCCTGTCGCGCCGGTCAGCGTTGCGGTCGCCGTGTCTGTCAGACCGGTGAGCGTAGATGTCGTCGCATCAACCAGTCCGGTCGTCATGGAAACCGCGCCGGTCAGCGTATGGGTCAGCGTATCCGTCGTCCCACCCGGAACCGATGTATCAAGCAGACCGCCAGTCACGCCGCCCAGCGTCGACGTTGCCGCCTCCGTCGGGCTTGTGACCGCGGAGGTCGCCGAGGAAATGATGCCGGTCAGCGTATGGGTCAGCGTGTCCGTCGTGCCGCCGAACGCGCCTGTGTCGAGAACGCCCGTCAGGCTGGAAACCGTATGGGCGAGCGTATCCGTGACAGAGCCAAGCCCCGCCGTATCGAGCAGTCCTGTCACCGTGCCCGTCAGGCCGCTCGTCAGACTGGAAACCGTGTGGGTGAGCGTATCCGTGCCGCTGCCGCCGAGCCCCGCGGCGTTGAGAAGATTTTCCACCGCGCCGCCGGGGTTGCCGAGCAGCCCCGTGAGCGTGCCGGTCGGGTTGGACAAAAGATGGTTCACCGTGTCGCCGATCGTGTTGACGACGCTATTGACGGTGTTGCCCGCCGTATTGACGATATCGTTGACGGCGTTTCCCGCGTTGTTGACGATATCGTTGACGGCATTGCCGAGGCCGGACGGCGCAGTGCCCGTCGCGCTTAAGGAAGACGCGATATCATGAGCAACGTACGAGAAGGCCGCAGGCGCGAAAGCACCATGAAAAACGGCGGGCGCGCTCAAAACTGCCGGTGCCGCCGCGGGCGCCGCGGCAACTGACATCAGGCCGTGGTCTGCCGCGTCCGGCGAAGATGAAACCGGCGCAATGTTGCCGCCGTTTTCCGCCGGATGCGCCGCGGCGACGAGCGCGCCGCCCTGCATCTGCATGAAATGGCCGAGATCGTGACCGGTTTCGATGCCCGAGGCGAGGTTGGTCATCGCCGTTTCCTGCGGCACTTCGCCCGTCATCATCGACATCGCCAGCGCATCGTTCTGGTGCGCCTGCAGCGTCAGGTAGTTCAGGCTGCCGGAGCCGAACGCACCTTCCGTCACACCGTCGATGTCGTGCGTGGTGTAATAGTCCGCGTCAAGACGCGACGCTGGCATCGCCATCGAAACGTCCATCGGCATGTTCAGGTGGTCCTGCGGCAGCGCTACCGCGTTCAACTGCGCCCCCGCGTCAAATGTTTTTACCGCTGCATCCATGGCCCCCTCCATCTCTTCCAAACACGGAACGAATTGGTCCCACTCCCCTTCAGGATACCGCCCCGTTGCTTAACTTAGTTTAAAAAACGAAAATAATTTTATCCTTTAAATACCGTCGTATTCCTTTCCCGCCGCGCGGCGTTTTTTTATGTCGCGCCGCGGAAACTTTTCTAAAGAATTCGCGCGCCGCATACGCGCATCCTCACCCCGCTTCCGCGACTCAGCCGCGCGCGAAAACCGCCCTCCATATCCCCATTATGCGCGCGCAGATCTTTAAAAAAGTTTTTCGCCCGACCGATTCACCCGATAGGGTGCGGATGGGATAAGGAAGCGTTAAGCGGCGCGCACTATAATGAAAGTATGGACAATCAACGGCGGAGGAAAAGGGTTATGCTGAACATCATGCTGATAGAAGACGACGACGAGGACGCCTTCATGATCCGGCGCGCAATCGAAAAGCACGTCCGGGACGCGGACTGCGTACGCGTGCAAACGCTCGCCGCGGGCGAGAGAATGCTGAAGGAAAATGGCGCGGACGTGGTCATCCTCGACCTGCACCTGCCCGACAGCGTGAACCCTGCTGACGACTGCGCGCGCATCTTCAAATGCGCGGGCAAGGCGCCGGTCGTCATCTCCACCAACACGACCGACCGCGTTCTGGCGAATATCCTCGTGCACGCGGGCGCGG
The DNA here is from genome assembly GCA_018971405.1 of Alphaproteobacteria bacterium. GTDB lineage: Bacteria > Pseudomonadota > Alphaproteobacteria > Micavibrionales > UBA2020 > PALSA-926. The sequence continues at coordinate 5,124 of JAGXAX010000121.1, forward strand.
AGGACTTCCTTGACAAGCAG
>JAGXAX010000122.1 GCA_018971405.1 Alphaproteobacteria bacterium
GCAAGGCATAAACGCCTGCGGCAGGAAATGGCCGCCCGCCGCAGGCACGGCGCACCGGCGCAGGCCGATGGCGCATGACTTTTCACGCAACCCCCTTCCCCCGGAGATGCCGCATGATCCTCGCCAAAAAACCCCGTCCGCCGCAGGAGCGGCCCATGGAATACAAATCAACAGACCCTTGGGCGGACTGGAAGCCGCAATGGGCGGAGAAAAAGCGGGCGGAGAAGACCTCCCCGACGCCGCACGACCTGCAGGAGCGCCACGCGCCCACCCGCCCCCTTTCCACACGGCAGGAAAACGACGCGCGATACGACACATCGCCGCATGGAGCGCGATACGACACATCGCCGCGCGGAGCGCGATACGACACATCGCCGCGCGGAGCGCGGCGGCGCATCACCGACGCGCGGCTCTGGGACGCAATGAGCTTCCGCCAGCAGGACGCCGCCTCTGCCATCGCAAGCGCCTTCGAGATGCTCGGCCGCGGCCTCGGCTACGCGCAAAGCAACTGGCAGCGCATCCCCGGCTGCAAAGGCGCGGAGAACGTGGCCGAGGCGCACGCCCGCATGCTCGACGCCTACACCCTCTGGGCGCGGGAATGCGCGCGCGCCAAAATCAGCCACGCGATGATCGTGGACGTCCTCTGCTTCGGCTTTTCCTGCAAGACGGTCGATGGCGACCGCCGCCAGCGCAACGGCACGGCGCGCGAGAATTTGATGAAGGGCTTGTCTTTATATTGTCAATTGCAAGGATGGAGATGACGGCTATTCTTCCGGATATGCGTGCGCCTCGCCCCGCCAGTCGGTCACGATGCCGTCATGATAATATCCGTCTTCCAGCGGAACCTTGCCGAAGCCGCCGGGGATATCGAGCACATAGCGCGGCTGGGCGATGCCGGAAAGCCTGCCCAGAAGTTTTTTCACCAATGACCGCCCTTGCGCGACCGGCAGACGGAAATGGCCCGTGCCCCGCGCCATATCGGGGTGATGGAGGTAATAAGGCTTGATACGCATCTCGACGAGCCTGCGGAACAAGTTCTCCAAAACTTTCGCGTCATCGTTCACGCCCTTCAGCAGGACGGATTGCGACAAAAGCGGGATGCCCGCCTTGAGAAATTTTTGCGCCGCCGCGCGCACTTTCTCCGTGAGTTCGTTTTCATGATTGCAGTGCAAAACGACATAAACCGCCTTTTCGCTTTCCAGCGCCTCCACCAGCTCGTCCGTCACGCGCGACGGATCGGCCACCGGCACGCGGGTGTGAAAGCGGATGACTTTCACGTGCTCCATCTCCGCCAACGCCGCCATGATGTTTTTAATCCGCCGCGGCGAGAGCACCAGCGGGTCGCCCCCGGTGACGATCACTTCCCACACGCGCGGCGTGTTGCGGATATAGTCGAGCGCGGCTTGCAATTCCTCCCCATCGAGAGCTTCGCTCTTATTCGGCCCGACCATCTCGCGGCGGAAACAGAACCGGCAATAGACCGCGCAGACATGCACCGGCTTCAGCAGCACGCGGTCGGGGTAGCGGTGGACGATTCCCTTTATTGGACTGTGCGCGTCGTCGCCGATCGGATCGGAAAGCTCGCGCGGCGCGGTTTTCAGCTCCTCCGCCGACGGTATATACTGCCGCGCCACCGGATCATGCGGATCGGTGGGGTTAATTGTTTTCATAACGTCATCCGTGACCGCCACGGCGTAGATCTCCGCGACCTCTGCCAGCGGATCGGGCAAATACGGGTCGATACGGTCGATTTGCGGGTAAATGCGGGTCATATGCGGACAAATACAGGTTCATTGCGGACAAATACGGACAGGTTTTTAGCAGTTTTCCGCCCCCGTCACAACAAAAATCTTTACATAAACACAAGATCCCTTTATAAGAGTTCACCCATGACAGCGAAGAAAAAAAGCCCATCGAAACCGGAATCCGCCGCCAGTTCTCCCACTGTCGGCCTCGTCAGCCTCGGCTGCCCCAAGGCGCTGGTCGATTCTGAACGCATCCTGACGCAGCTCCGCGCCGAGGGATACCAGTTCTCGCCCGATTACGACGGCGCGGACGTGGTGATCGTCAACACCTGCGGCTTCCTCGACAGCGCGAAGGAAGAAAGCCTGAACGCCATCGGCGAAGCTCTCGCCGAAAACGGCAAGGTGATCGTGACGGGCTGCATGGGCGCGAAGCCGGAAGACATCACCAAAATCCACCCGAAGGTTTTGTCGGTCACGGGGCCGCATCAATATGAAGCCGTCGTCTCCGCCGTGCATGATGCGGTGCCGCCGTCGCAAAACAAATTCATCGACCTCGTGCCGCAGCAAAAAGATGACAGCATCGGGATAAAATTGACGCCGCGCCATTACGCTTATCTCAAAATTTCCGAAGGCTGCAACAACCGCTGCTCGTTCTGCATCATCCCGAGCTTGCGCGGCGATCTTGCCTCGCGCCCCGTGATACAGGTGCTCGCCGAGGCCGAACGTCTCGTCAAGGGCGGGGTGAAGGAACTGCTCGTGATTTCACAGGACACGTCGGCCTACGGCGTCGATACGAAATACCGGCCCTACCCGTGGAAAAACCGCACGGTGCGCACCAGGTTCATCGACCTCTGCCGCGAGCTGGGCGAGCTCGGCGCATGGGTGCGCCTGCACTACGTTTATCCCTATCCGCATGTGGATGAAGTGTTCGAACTGATGAACGCAGGCAAGGTTCTGCCCTATATCGACATTCCCTTCCAGCACGCCGCGCCCGCGGTGCTGAAAAACATGCGCCGTCCCGGCAATCAGGAGAAAACACTGGAGCGCATCAAGGACTGGCGCAAGATATGCCCTGATTTGACGATCCGTTCCACTTTCATCGTCGGCTTCCCCGGCGAGACGGAAGAGGATTTCCAAACCCTGCTTGAATGGATGAAAGAGGCGCAAATCGACCGCGCCGGCTGCTTCAAATACGAAGCGGTCAAGGGCGCGAAGGCGAACGAACTGGCAGGCGCCGTGCCGGAAGAAATCAAGGAAGAGCGCTTTCACCGCTTCATGACGCTGCAGCAAGACATCAGCGCGAAAAAACTGAAGAAGAAAATCGGCAAGACCCTGCCCGTCATCATCGACGAGATGGGCAGCGGCGGCTACACCGGCCGCACGCAGGGCGACGCGCCGGAGATCGACGGCTGCGTTTATGTCACCGGCAGCGGGTTAAAACAGGGCGACATCGTCAACGTGAAAATCACAAGCGCCGACGAATACGATTTGTTTGGAGAGGCCGCCGCATGATTCATCTCTCGTTCGGGGAGATGAATAAAAATTCTCTAGCCTGCTTTTTCTTCCGCCATTTGCAGGCCTGCGAGGTGCGTATAAAGGCTGTTGGCGCCGTAAAGGCCGGCGTGCGTGCCTTCGGCGATCTTGCGGCCTTCGTCGAGGACGATGATCTTGTCGGCGTTCTGCACGGTCGAGAAATGGTGCGCGATGGCGATGGTCGTGCGGCCCTTCATCAGGTTTTTCAAGGCCAGCATCACCGCCTGCTCGTTGGAGCTGTCGAGAGCCGAGGTCGCCTCGTCGAGCAGCAGCACGCGCGGGTCTTTCAGCAATGCGCGGGCGATGGCGATGCGCTGCTTCTGCCCGCCGGAGAGGAGACTGCCGCGCTCGCCGACTTTCGTTTCATAACCGTCCGGCAGGGCGGAGATAAAACCGTGCGCCTGAGCCAGTTCCGCCGCATTGCAGATTTCCGCGTCCGTCGCCTCGGGATTGCCGAGGCGGATGTTGTCGGCGATCGTGCCGGAGAAAATCGCCGGGTCCTGCGATACGACGCCCATGTAGCGGCGGATGTCGGACGGCTTGTAATCGGCGACGTTAAAGCCGTCGATGGTGATCTTGCCGTTCTTCGGGTCATAGAAACGCTGCAGCAACTGGAAGATCGAAGATTTGCCCGCGCCGCTCGGCCCCACCAGCGCAACGCTCTCGCCCGCCCTGATGTCAAACGACACGTCGTTCAATGCGACATGGTCGGGACGCGAGGGATAGACCAGCGTGACATGCTGGAAACTGATCGCGCCCTTGACGTGGTGCGGCGCATTTTTGGGCGCGAAGCTGCCCTTCAGTGTGGGCTGGCGGTGCAAAAGACTGACGATGCGGTCGGCCGCGCCCATCGCCTGACTGAAGGCGCTCGCCGCCTCGCTCATCGCGCCGACGGCACCCGCCACGGTCACGGCGTAAAAGAGGAATGCCGAGAGATCGCCCGCGGAAATCCCTCCCGTCAAAACGCGGTGACCGCCCATCCACAGCAGGATGCCGATGGCGCTGAACACAATAAAGATCACGAAAGCCGTCAACACCGCGCGCACTTTGATATAACCGAGCGCGGACAGAAAAATGCTGTCGGACATCTCGTTGAACGTCGCGGAGGCCTTGTCTTCATAGCAAAAGGTCTGGATCGTCTGGATGCCCTGAATGGTTTCGTGGGCATAGGAGCCGATGTCGCCGATGCGGGTTTGCGTGTCTTTGGAGCGCGCGCGCACCTTGCGGCCGAGGAAGATGATCGGTGCGACGACCACCGGCACGGCCAGCAGAACCGTGCCGGTCATGATCGGGCTCACCACCACCATCATCATAATGCCGCCGATGATGGTCAGCACGTGGCGCGCGCCCATCGGCAGGTTGGTGGTCGCCACCATCTTCAGCACGGTCGTGTCGGTGTTGATGCGCGAAACCTGCTCGCCGGTCTTGTGCGTTTCGAAATAGACGGGGTCGAGCGTCAGGATGTGCCGGTAGACCCGCGTCCGCAAATCGGCGATCAGCTTCTCCGCCGACCAGTAGACGAGGTAAAACCGCGCGTAGCTCGTCGCCGCCATCAGGATAATGATGCCGAGCATGACGCAAAGGGCGACGTTGAGGGTGTGCCCGCTGTGGTCGGCGAAGCCCCTGTCGACCAGCACCTTGAGGCCCCAGCCGAACACCAGCACCGTGCCGGCGGAAACGAGAACGGCGAACAGGATGCCCATAAAGCGCAGCCGGTACGCCTTCAGGTCGGGAAAGAGGGTTTTGAGGTAGCCGGGCAATTTGGCCATGTTGCCTTTTTCCCGATCTTTTTCAGATTCTGTAAAATTTTTCTGTTTCATACCTTCTGGTATTCCCCCAAATTCGAGCGAAGTCAACAAA
>JAGXAX010000123.1 GCA_018971405.1 Alphaproteobacteria bacterium
ACACCGCCGTCGATCAGGCGCTGGAAAAGTTTCCGTCCGCCAGGTTCGACCTCGTCGCCATCAGCAACACCAACGGCAACGCCGCACAATTGGCGCTCTCCTCCGCCGAAGCGCGCAAGAACGGCGAACGCGTGCTGCGCTCCCTGCAGGACATGGGGCTTCCCTTGAGCCGCATCCGCCTCAGCGCCGCCAGCGGCAAGAACGTGCTGAACAGCGAAGTCCACCTCTACCTCCAGTAAATGGACGTACTGCACCACTTCGACAAACTCACATCCATCGCGCTTGTGACGACGGCCGCGCTGCTCTGCGGCCTCGGCATGATCCGCCTGCGCCAGCCGGCGATCGTCGGCTACATCCTTTGCGGCGTCGTCCTTGGCCCGACGGGGCTTGAAGTCGTCTCCAACACCGCGAGCGTGCAGACGCTCGCCGACCTCGGCGTCATCATGCTGCTGTTCCTGATCGGCATGGAAATGTCGCTGCGCGGCTTCCGCAAGGTCTACAAGACGGCGCTTTCCGCCGCCGCGCTGCAAATCGCGCTTTCCGTCGGCCTCGCGTTCCTCGCGGGCATGTTCCTGCACTGGTCCTTCGCGCGCGTGCTGGTGCTGGGCTTCGCCATCGCCCTTTCCAGCACCGCCGTTGCCATCAAGATGCTCGAGGAGACGGACGACCTGAAGACGCAGGTCGGGCGCATCACCGTTTCCGTTCTGATCGCGCAGGACCTCGCCGTCATCCCGATCCTGCTGGTGGTGAGCGCGCTCGGCACGGGGCCTTTTTCTTCCGCCGCGCCGCAAGCGGCGGCCGTCGCCGCGAAGATGGTTTTCGCCGTCGGCTTTCTCGGCTTCATCGTCTGGTTCCTCTCGCGGCGCGAGAAGCTGACCTTGCCCTTCACCGACTGGATCGCCGGACGGCCGGAAGTTCTGCCGCTCGCCGCGCTGGCCTTCTGCTTTACCTGCGCGGCGGGCGCAGGGCTGCTCGGCCTTTCGACCGCCTACGGTGCCTTCGCGGCGGGGCTGGTCATCGGCAATTCCAACGTCCGCGCCGCGCTGCACACCGCCGCCGTGCCTATCCAGAGCATCCTGCTGATGGTCTTCTTCCTCTCGATCGGCCTCCTGATCGACGTGCCCTTCATCGTGCAGCACTGGAAGAGCGTGGCCGTCGTGCTCGCCATCGTCACGGTGCTCAAGACTGCCGTCAACGTCATGATTCTCCACCTCATCCTCGACAACCCGTGGGACAGATCGTTCCACAGCGGCGTGGTGATGGCACAGGTCGGGGAATTCTCGTTCATCATCGTCGCGGCGGGCCTCGCCGCGCACGTCATCACCGGCGAGGCCTACCGCCTGATGATCGCGGTCATCGCGCTTTCCCTGGTCATCAGCCCGATGTGGCTGGCCATCGCGCGAAAACTCCACGACATGGCGCTCGGCAAAAAGAGCGGCTAAAACTTTCCCCCGAAAGCGGCATGGAATTCCTTCTCACCCACTTCCTTGACCGCGCCCGCGGCAAGGTCGCCCAGCGCAAACGGCCCGTAGGCGACGCGGATCAGCCGGTTGACCTGCAGGCCGAGATGCGCGAGCACGCGGCGTACCTCGCGGTTCTTGCCCTCTTTCAGCGACACTTCAAGCCAGATGTTCATGCCCGTGCCGGTATCGAGCCGCGCGTCGATGGAACCGTAAGAGACTCCATCAACCGTGATGCCGTCGCGCAGCGTGTCGAGCCGCGCCTGCGTGACTTTTCCGAAAACGCGCACGCGGTACGTCCGCGTCCAGCCGGTGGCCGGCAGTTCGAGATGCCGCGCAAGTTCGCCGTCGTTGGTGAGCAGCAACAGCCCCTCGCTGTTGAGGTCGAGCCGCCCGACGGAGATCACCCGCGGCAGGCTTTTGGGCAGCGCGTCGAAAATGGTCATGCGGCCTTTTTCGTCCCTGTGCGACGTGACGAGGCCCGTGGGCTTGTGATAGCGCCACAGCCGCGCCGCCGCCTTCGCCGCGACGGGCTTGCCGTCGACGAGGATATTGTCCGTCTCCGTGACGTTGTAGGCGGGCGTTTCCAGAACCGTTCCGTTGACACTGACGCGCCCCGCCGCAATCAGCCGCTCGGCGTCGCGGCGCGAGCAAACGCCCGCCCGCGACAAACGTTTTGAAATCCTCTCGCCCTTTTCCGGTTCATCGGCCGTCATTTTTGATATACTTCCTGCATGAACGAGAGTACCCAAAATCGCTATATGGCGGAAGCCCTCATCGAGGCGCAAGCGGCGGCGGCGCGGGGCGAGATCCCCGTCGGTGCGCTGATCGTCGACGGCGCGACGGGCGAGACCCTCGCCCGCGGCGGCAACGAAACCGAGGCGTCGAACGACCCGACGGCGCACGCCGAACTGCTCGTCATCAAGCAGGCCTGCGCGAAGAAGGGAACCCCGCGCCTCGCGGACTGCGACCTCTACGTGACGCTGGAGCCCTGCCCGATGTGCGCGGCTGCAATTTCTTTCGCCCGCCTGCGGCGCGTCACCTTCGGCGCCTACGATCCCAAAGGCGGCGGCGTCGACCACGGGCCGCGCATCTTCGACCAGCCGACCTGCCACCACAGGCCGGAGGTCTACGGCGGCATCGGCGAGAGGGCCGCGGCGGACCTTCTCAAGGATTTTTTCAAAGACAGGCGCTAGAGCAAACCCCGAGCGCGTGGAAGCTCCGCACGACGACGGTTTGCTCTATAAAACAAACAGAAAACCTTACGGCTTGAACTTGGGGCGCGGCCTTTTGCGCCGCGCGGCTTCCTGCAGGAGGCGGTGCATTTTTTTCAGCAGGGCCTCGTGCAGCAGCGCGCCGATGCTCTCGTCTTCGTTTTGCCGCGCCAGCATGACGGGTGTCAGGCCGTTGGGATCGGCCTTGTCGATGTCCGCACCGTACTGCAGCAGCACGCGCACGATCTCTTCGCGCCCGAAGAACGTCGCGCAGGTCAGCGCCGTACCCTTTTTGCCGCGCACGTCGGGATCGGCGCCCCTGCCCGCCAGCAGCGTTGCCGTTTCGGTGTAGCCGTAGAACGACGCCCAGAGCAGCGCGGTATGCCCCTGATGGTCGGCCTTGTCGATCTCCGCGCCGTGGCCGAGAAGGATGCGCGCGCAGTCGATGCGCCCGAGGCGCGCGGCAATGATCAGCGGCGTGTAACCCAGATTGTCCTGCGCGTTGATATCGGCCCCGCGCTTGATCAGGTCCTGCATCGTTTTGATGTCGTTGCGCTGCACGGCCAGCCGCAGGCGGGCTTCCAGCGGCGCGGACGGCATGTTAAAGGCACCGTTGAAAATGGACACGCGGCATTCCTGAAATAAATATTATTTAAGGAGTTATCTGTACCCAGTCCGGCACAGCGCTGTCAATACGAAAAACCGCTGTTAAATATACATAACTTAAGACATTTCAGCTGCGCCGCCGGTTATTTTTTGCCGCCGCCCTTTTTCCGCGCGAGAAAAGCCTTCGCCTCCGCATCGCCCGCGGCGGCGGCCTGCTCGAAATAACGCCGCGCCTGAACAGGATCGGCCTTCGTCCCCAGCCCCTTGAGATACATCTCGCCGAGACGGGCCTCGGCATGCGCGTCGCCGTGCGCGGCCGCGCGGCCATAGAGCTGGAACGCCAGCGGATAGTTTTTCTCGATCGTCGGCGCGCCGCTGAAAACGATGTCGGCCGCCTTGTCGATCCAGTAGGGGATGGCGGAAGGCTCCTTCGCCACCTTCATTGTCCAGATGAAGGATTCCATCATGTCCTTCTTCACGCCGCCCGTGCCGTTCGCATACATGTCGCTGAGCTGCATCTCCGCGGCGGGCATGCCGAGGCCGGCGGACTTCGTCAGCCAGGTCAGCGCCTTTTGTGGATCTTTCTTCGTTCCCTCGCCGTTTTCGATCATCCGCGAAAGGTCGAACATCGCCAGGCGATTGCCGCCTTTCGCCGCGCGCGTCAGCCAGTAGACGGCCTTCTTCAGCTCCGGCGGCCTTTTATAGAAGTGATAGAACGTGCCAAGGCGGAACTGCGCGTCGCCTGTGTTCTGCTTTGCTGCGGCCAGAAACCATTTTTCGGCGGCCGCGAAGTCCGGCTGCAGGCCGTCATAGTAATGCTCGGCACACAAAAAGCCGAGCCGCAGCTGTGCGGGGCCGTATCCCTTCTCCGCCGCAACGAGATACCATTTTTTGGCTTTCGGATAGTCGGGCGCGACGCCGTTGCTGCCGGTGAAATAGATCTCGCCCATGGCGAAGGCCGCAAGCATCGAGCCTTGCTGCGCCGCGCGGCGATACCATGTCAGGGCCTTTTGCGGGTCTGCTGCGATGTCACATGAACCTTTGTCATAGGCAAGGGCAAGCGCGTAGGCATCATGCGCCGAACCTTTGGCGGCCGACGCCTTGTCGGGGCAGACGATTTGTCTGCGGACTTTCCCGCCTCCGGCATGGCGGCCGACGCCGGAAGCGGCGGCAAGACGCAAGCCAGCAAAAGACATGCCGCAAGGCCGGAAGTGATTCGCGGCAAGGCCGCGTCCGCATAAGCGCGCGCGGAACGCCGCGACCGGCGTGCGCAAAAGAGAAAAATTTTTGCGGATGAAAGAATTTTTTCCGCGCCCGCGACGACCTGCGCCGCCGTTCCCTTTCCTCTCCGCACCGGACTTGCGCGCATGCCTGCCTCCGTTGAAATATGCCGCGCCTTTCATTCTATGGCGGGCGCGGAGGAAGTAAAGAAAATACCCGTTTTTACTGGCTTTTCCGCCGCATACGCGAAATCGGCGGCGCGCAAAGAAGAAGGGCGCCCAACGGGCGCCCTTCCAAAAGAAAAAAGAAGAAGAGTTATTTCTTCTTCTTCGCAACTTTCTTCTTCGCTACTTTTTTCTTAGCGACTTTTTTCTTGGTAGCCTTTTTAGCTTTTTTCTTAGCAGCCATTGTTTTATTCCCTATTTCAGAGGTTGATTTAAACTAGGAAAGTCATAATGGAACATCATAACCATCCTAATCATAAGAAAATGATAGAACGCATTTTTAAACTTGTCAAAACTTTATTACATGAAAAGGCCTCAAGTCGCCTTGAGGCCTTTTCGTTTTCATCCTGCGCGACGATATCCCGCGTTCAGAAAATCCTTACGAAGGTAATGCCGCGTTAAGAA
>JAGXAX010000124.1 GCA_018971405.1 Alphaproteobacteria bacterium
CTGCCGCGCTTTTGCAAATCCATCATAACATAGCCGACGCGCTGGCCGGGGCCGTGAGAGGTATATTGCCCGCCGCGGCCGGTGTGGTGGACGGGAAAATCATTGTTAATCAAATCCTTGGCTTGCGCGCTCGTTCCCGCCGTGTAGAGCGGCGGGTGCTCCAGAAGCCAGACCAGATCGCTCGCCCCCGCTTCGCGGATCGCCCTGACCCGCTCTTCCATGCGCCGCACGGCCTCTGTGTAACCAACAGGTTTTTGTTCGGCCTGCCAATCGGCTTTTTGGGGGAAACGGGCTGCTTTTTGCTGCGTTTTCATGAATCTCACCCTATAATAAATTACATAAGCCTGTAAAGCCCCGCAAAGCCTATCGCGGCACTTGCCTTCCCTGTGGCAATCTGTTATTGAAATCCCACCTCGGATGACGAGGGCCTACGCGACGTGCGGTCGTGGCGGAATTGGTAGACGCACTACCTTGAGGTGGTAGCGGGGCGACCCATGGAAGTTCGAGTCTTCTCGACCGCACCATAATTAAATAGTTGTTTTTAAAAGATAAAAAAGACATCAAAAGCCCGCGAAATGCGGGCTTTTTCGTGATTGCCTTGCGAATCCACGTTTTTCTCAGTTGGCGCAGCCGTTTAGTCCGCAGGCGCCCCGACCGAGACTCGGAATTGCACGCCATGCATGAGGCATCCCTATGGAACCGGCCGCGTTGAGGGAGTGCCGCTGAAGATTTCGCTCCACAGCGCATCGATGCGGCGCACGGTCTTCTCGTCCATCTTCAGCGGTCTGCCCCAGGTGCGGTCCGTCTCGCCGAAGGTCTTGTTGGTGGCATCAAAGCCGATCTTTCCGCCAAGTCCGCTTTTCGGCGCGGCGAAATCGAGATAGTCGATCGGCATGTCGTCCAGCGTCACGACATCGCGCGAGGCATCCATGCGCGTTGAAAGCGCCCAGAGAACGTCCGCCCAGTTGCGCGCGTCAATGTCCTCGTCGACGACGATGATCATTTTCGTGTAACTGAACTGGTAAAGATACGACCAGAAAGACAGCATCATCCGGCGCGCATGTCCGGCATAGCGTTTTTTAATCGAGATGACGGCCATGCGGTACGAACAGGCCTCCGGCGGCAGCCAGCAATCGACGATTTCAGGGAACTGCTGCTGCAGCAGCGGCAGAAAAACATCGTTCATCGCGGCCGCGATGGTCGATGCCTCGTCCGGCGGACGGCCTAAATACGTCGAAAGATAAAACGGCTTCTTGCGCATGGTTATCGCCGAGACGGTGAAAACCGGAAACGGCGCGACGCTGTTGAAATAGCCTGTGTGGTCGCCGTACGGTCCCTCTATCGCCGTCTCCGTCGCCGAAACATGCCCTTCCAGCACGATCTCCGCCGCCGCCGGCACGAGCAAAGGCACTGTCTTGCACGGCGCCAAGACAAGCTTTTCACGCCGTATCAGGCCGGAGAAATGGTATTCCGAAAGCGTATCGGGCAACGGCATCACGCCGGAAAGCAGCGTCGCGGGGTCGGCGCCGATCGTCACGGCGAGCGGCATGTCTTCTCCCCGCTCCTGCCACTGCCGGAAATGCCGCGCGCCGCCGCGATGCGGCAGCCAGCGGGCGATCAGCCTGTTCCTGCCAATCACCTGCATGCGATAGATGCCGACGTTATAGTCCGCCGTGTCGCCGCTCTCCGGCGGGCGAGATATGACGAGATTGAAGGTGATCAGCGGCGCGGGCTCGCCCGGCCAGAATGATTGTATGGGCAGCGCGTTTAAGTTCACGTCTTTCCCGCGCAAGACACATTCCTGAACCGGCGCGGGCGCGCGGCGCACTTCCGGCTTCATGGCCATGATGGCCTTGAGGTCGCCGTACTTGCCGAACGTGGAGAGGATCCCCGCCGGCGGATCAGGCTGCTTCATCGCCGCGAGCCAGCGTCCGTAATCCTGAAATCCATCGACGTTGCATCCCAGCCCGCGTGCGACGCGTTCCGCGGTGCCGAAAAGATTGCAGACCACGGGAATGGGGCTGACCTTGCCGTTTTTCATGACCGGTTTTTCAAACAGCAACACCGGACCGCGGCTTTCCAGCACGCGTTTGTGGATCTCCGTCATTTCCAGAACCGTCGAGACCGGATGGATGACGCGCCTGAGTTGCCCTTCACCCTCCAAAAGCCTCAGGAAATGCCGCAGAGATTGATCATTTGCGTTTTTTGCCATGCCCTCAAGAATGGCGCGGGTGGCGGAGCGGCACTTGATCTGCGTCAAGCGGCATCGAAAATTCCGCGCTATCTTTGTCCGCATGAAAAAAGACCCGAGACGCCTGCGCTTTATCGAGCCCTTCGTCCGTCGCGCATTCTGCGCCGTGCTCGACGCGCATCCGGAGATCGCAGACAGGCTCGGGAATTATGCGGCCAGCCGTATCCGCATCGATATCCGCGGCGCGCCGTTTTGCATGGTTCTGCAGCCATCGAAACGCGCGGCCTGGCTGTATCGGCGCGGCGCGAAGGTCAAATCCGAAGCAACGGTCAGCGGCGGGTTCATGACGCTCCTGAAACTCGCCTCCGGCGACGGCGACGGCGACGCCTTGTTCTTCAGCCGCGATATCGGGATTTCCGGCGATACCGAGGCCGTGGTCGCGCTGCGCAACGCTCTTGACGATTCCGGCCTCGACATCATTCATGAAATTTTTTCCGCCTTCGGGTTTCCGGGCCTGCCGCTGCGCCTCGGCTACAAGGCGTTCAGGAGCATGAGGCCGCTCGTCGCAGGCATGTTCGGGTCATGAAAAAACAAAGCCGCAAGACGCCGGAACTGGTCTGCCCCGCCGGCACGCCGTCCGCCCTGCGCGTCGCCGTGGATGCCGGCGCCGACGTCGTTTATTGCGGTTTTCGCGACGAAACCAACGCGCGCAACTTCCCCGGCCTCAACTTCAGCCGCGCGGAAATGTCGGAAGGGACGGAATACGCCCACAAGCACAAGGCGCGGGTCTATGCCGCCATCAACACTTTTCCGCAGGCGGGAAACACGGCGCTATGGCACAAGGCCATCGACGACGCCGTCGGTTGCGGCGCGGATGCGCTGATCGTCGCCGACATGGGGCTTGCAGCTTATGCCGCCAGAATGCACCCGGAAACGCGGTTGCATCTTTCGGTGCAGGCCTCGGCCTCCAACCCCGACGCCATCCGCTATTATTGCGAGACATTCAACGTCAAACGCGTCGTCCTGCCGCGGGTTTTGAGCATACCGGAAATCACCGCGCTCAATGGCAATATCCCCTGCGAGACGGAGGCGTTCGTCTTCGGCGGCCTCTGCGTCATGGCGGAAGGGCGCTGCCTTTTATCGTCCTACGCCACAGGGAAATCGCCCAACATGAACGGCGTCTGTTCCCCGGCCGGCGACGTGCGTTACGCGCAGGGCAAGGACGGCAGCATGGCCTCAAAGCTCGGCGCTTTCACCATCAACCGCTTCGCCGAAGGCGAGCCGGCCGGATACCCGACGATCTGCAAGGGACGCTTCAAATGCGGCGGCGAAACCGGATATATCTTCGAGGAGCCGGCCAGCCTCGACGCCCTTTCGATGATGCCGGAGCTTCTGCAATCGGGCGTCGCCGCATTGAAGATCGAGGGCCGCCAGCGCGGCAAGGCCTACACCGAGGCCGTGGTCAAGGCCTTTCGCAAGGCATTGAGCGACTACGCGCGCGGCTGGCCGCTCGAAATCGGCGCGCTGATCGCGCTCGCCGAAGGCGGGCAATCGACCGCGGGAGCCTACGATAAAACATGGCGGTGAAAGGAAAAAAGGCCGCAAAGCTCACGCTTGGCCCCGTGCTGTTCAACTGGGCGCCTGAAAAATGGCGCGATTTCCACTTCCGCATGGCGGACGAAGCGCCGGTGGACATCGTTTATATCGGCGAGGTCGTCTGCTCCAAACGGCAGCCGTTTTTTGCGGGGGTCCTGCCGGACGTCGTCGAGCGGCTGAAAAAAGCGGGAAAGTCTGTCGTGCTTTCGTCGCTCGCCATGGTGATGAACGGGCGCGAGGCGAAATCCGTGCGCGAACTCGCGGCAAACGAAGACCTCCCCGTCGAAGTCAATGACGTTTCAGCTCTGGCCGCGCTGGACGGACGCGGCCATGTCATCGGCCCTTATATCAATGTTTATAACGAGGATACGCTGGCGCATCTCGCCGCCGGAGGCGCGCGGCGCCTCTGCCTTGCCCCGGAAATCCCGTTCGCGGCGGCAAAAATCCTCGCGGCGGCCGGAAAGAAATGCAAAATGGACATTGAAATCCAGGTGTTCGGCCGCATGCCGCTGGCCCTCTCCGCCCGCTGCTATCATGCGCGGCTGCACAAGCTCTCCAAAGATAGCTGTCAGTTCGTCTGCGCCAATGATCCGGACGGGCTTTCGCTCAAAACGCTCGACGACCTGGGCTTCCTCGCCGTCAACGGCATTATGACGATGTCGGACACCTATCTCGACCTGTCGGAGAAAATGCCCGAAATGGAGACCGCAGGCATCAGACATTTCCGCCTCTCGCCGCAGGATTGCGACATGGTAAAAGTTGCCGGCCTCTACCGCCGCGCGGCAAATGGCGATTCTGTGGCCGGAGAACTGAAAGAACTCCTGCCCGCCGTTCGCTTCTCCGACGGATATTACGCCGGCGCCGCGGGCTATAAGAGACTTCCTGCATGACGCTCCCGACAGCGCGCCATCGCAAATGCGTGATGACGGCGCTGGCGGCTGTCTTCCTGTTGCAGAGCTGGTTCGTCTATACGGATAAAGCGGGGCGGCGTCACCATGCGCCGTCCGCCGCCGCGGTGCAAGGGCAGATGATCTGGCGGCATCATAATTGCCAAACCTGCCACCAGCTTTTCGGCCTCGGCGGGTTTCTTGGGCCTGATCTCACGCATGTGACGGAACGCCTGTCGCCCGCAGCTTTCTCCGCCATTTTGCAAGTCGCGCCGTTCCCCATGCCCCCGCAACGTATGAGCGCGGATGAAATCACGGATATTTACGCTTTCCTGCAGGAAACAGACGCGGAATCCGGCGTGACCATCGCGGCATCCCGCAAGCGCACCCTCGTTTTTTCGGAGATCCCA
>JAGXAX010000125.1 GCA_018971405.1 Alphaproteobacteria bacterium
AACGTCAGCCGCGCCTTCATCCACCGCGGGCATTTGAGGTTCAGCAGCGTGAAATACTATCTGGCGGGCATGGCGGTCAGCTTCTGCGTCATCTCGCTCTTCAGGTTCGTGCCCGGCAAGGCGCTGGTCTTCGGCATGCTCGGCATCGGCCCCTTCATCCCGCAGATTTTCCGCGGCCGCGTGAAGCTCGACTTCACGAAACCTTCGCACGCGTTTTTCTGCGGCCTCGCCATCACCTGCATGCAGCTGATGGCGGGCGTCTCCGGCGCGGCCCTGAGCATGTTCTTTCAGGACATCGACATGACGCGGCACGAGGTCATCTCCACCAAGGCCTTCACCCAGGCTATCTCGCACGTCACCAAGCTGGCCTATTTCGGTCTGGTCGTGCCGCGCGCGCACGCCGTGGCCGGGCTGCCGCCGTGGATCTACGTCGCCGTCGTCCCCGCCGCGGTGCTGGGCGCCAACATCGGCAGGCACGTCCTCAACCGCATCACCGACAGGCAGTTCTACAAGGCGACGCAGGTCACGCTGTGGGCGCTGGGCGCGGTCTACCTCTGCAAGGCCGCGCTGCTGCTAGCGCAGCGGCACGCCTGAGTGCATCACGATGATGACGATGTAGACGAGGTGCGTGAGGTTGTGCGCCTCCTGGTCGAGGCCGAAGGCCCACCAGTAGGCGTTGTCCTTGTACGTCCATCCGGTGACGTGGTTGAGCATCGCCTTCGATTTGTCGATAACGGCATGGACGATAAAATCCACGACGCCGAGCCACCACAGCTGCGGCGCAAAATACAAAACGAGCGCGAACGTGAAGGCTGCGTGTATCCCCGCATGCAGGGCGAGCGCGCGGGTTCCGCCACGCTCCGGCTGGCCCTTGACGAGCGCCATCCACGACGGCTGCAGAAAGAAATCGCAGACAACCTGCTTCACCCGGAAGGCAATGTATAGCACCAGTATGCTGGCAAGACTCATCAAGTCCCCCCGTTGAAAAAGCCCCAGGCCTCATAATAAAGGCGGCCGGTGCCTGTTGACCAGCGATAAAATGCTTCCGCGGCACAAATTTTCTTCCAAACGTTAATACTTCCTTTAAGCCGCCTGCCATAGAATATGGTCAGGGAGTGGAAGCGCACGCCAATGGCCGAATCCGCGAAGAAGAGCATCAGAAAAGGCGACATCCTGATCCGCGAGGGCGAGCGCGGCGACAGCGCCTATATTCTCGAAACCGGCAGCGTCGAGATCCTGATCCTGCGCGACGGCACGCTGATGCAGATCGGCACGCGCGGCCCCGGCTCCATCATCGGCGAAATGGCGATGATCGACGACAAGCCGCGCACCGCCACCATCCGCGCGCTGGAAGACTGCACTGTCATGGAAATCTCCCGCGCCGAGTTCACCCACCGCGTCGAAAGCGCCGACCCGATCGTCAAGATGGTGATGCGCGTCATCCTCGCCCGCTACCGCGATATGATCGGCCGCGCGCAGGTCATGCGCCTGCCCGCCCACGCGGCGGTCGCGGTCGAAACGGCGGAAAACAGCGGCGAGCTGCACGACCTCGCCGTCGGCGCGATCAAGATCCACAATGAACTGAAGACCGCGCTGGAAAAGAACGAGCTGGTGCTTTTCTACCAGCCGATCATTTCGATGCGCGACATGAAGATCTCCGGCTTCGAGGCGCTGATGCGCTGGAAACACCCTGAAAAAGGGCTTATTTCGCCTGGCGTCTTCATCCCCGTGGCGGAGGAGAGCGGGCTGATCGTCGAGATGTCGCATTGGGCGCTCGGCTCCGCCTGCGACGCGGTCAAAGACCTTCACGCGGCCATCGACCCGAAACTGTGCGGCACGCATCCGCCGTTCGTCAGTGTCAACTTCTCGGTGAAGGATTTCTCGAAAGGCGACTTTTCCGAGCTGATCCGCGCAACGCTGGAGCGCAAGGGCACAAACCCCGCGCACATCCATCTCGAAATCACCGAAAGCCTGCTGATGGAATCGCCCGGCCCCGCCAAGGTGGCACTCGACAAATGCCGCCAGTTCGGCACATCCGTCTCGATAGACGATTTCGGCACCGGCTACTCGTCCTTGAGCTACCTGCATCACTTCCCCATCGACACGCTCAAGATCGACCAGACGTTCATCCGCTCCATGGGCCTCGACCTGTCGAGCAAGGTGCTGGTCAAATCGATCATCGGCCTCGCCCACAGCATGGGCATCAAGGTCATCGCCGAGGGGATCGAAACGCGCGAAGAAGCCGCCCTCCTCAAGGAAATGGGCTGCGAGGAATGCCAAGGCTATTGGTTCGCGAAGCCCATGCCGCTCGCGGATGCCTTGACTTTCGTCAAAAACTGGACGCCGCCCGCGCTGGCATAAGTATTTTTCACAAAAAAATTCTTTTATATCAAACTATTAGCATATGTCAAACACAACCATTTTTTCATAGTCGATTAACGTTTTTCCGGTAGAATGAAAGAACTGGGGTTGTGTGCACGATTTACCGAGGGGGGTGAGCCATGCCAAAAGACATGCCTGCGGATATCCATGTGAAGGCCATCGCCGGAAGGCCGGTCGAACTGCCGAGCGGCCACTTCATCGCCAATGCGGAAATGACCCGCGTCGGGCAGGATCTGCACCTGACGGCCAACGGCCATACCGTCGTCGTTCAGGGCTATTTCGCGCTCGGCAACCCGCCCGAACTCGTCTCACACGACGGCGCGCATCTCTCCCCCGCGATGGTCGACGCCTTCGTGCCGCCGCAGCACGCCGGACAATACGCCTCGTCAGGGCAGATCGCCACCGACACCAGCCCCGCGGGCCGGATCACGCAGGTGGTCGGCAAGGACGAGATCATCCGCGCGGACGGCACGCACGTCATCGCCGCGGTCGGCACGCCGGTCTATCAGGGCGACATCGTCCAGACGTCCAAAACGGGCGCGCTCAATATCCTCTTCTCCGACCACACCACTTTCGCCGTCAGCGAAAGCGCGCGCCTGTCGATCGACAAGTACGTCTACCATTCCGACGCGCATACGGGCAGCACGTTTTTCTCGATGCTGCAGGGCATGTTCGTCTACACCAGCGGCCTGATCGGCAAGACGCAGCCGGGCAACGTCAACATCGAAACGCCGGTCGGCTCCATCGGCATCCGCGGCACGGTCATCGCCGGCCACATCTTCCCCGCCGGGCACCCGAGCGACATCACGATCGTCAACGGCGCCATCACCGTCACCAATGGCTCCGGCACGATCGACATGAGCAACAGCTTCCAAACGGTCGCGATCGACAGCTATCACGGCCAGCCGCAGCCCGTGGCGATGGACGCGCCGACCTTCAGCGCGGACTACAGTTCCCTCGGCACTGTCGCGGCCGACACGCTGCACCACTTCGTCAGCATGGCGCCCGCCGCGGCGCCGGCGGCCGCGCCGGACACGACTGTCGCGCCGGCGACCGACCATACGACGACCGCGCCCGCGACCACAGCCCCTCCCGCAACGGAACCCGCGCCAACGGCAGCGCCCGCCGAGAGCGGAACGACGTCCTCTTCCACGACGACGACCGCCGCGCCGACGACCACGACTGTGACCTCGACGACGGACGTCTCGACCGCGCCCGCCACCACCGCCGCCACGACGAGCTTCACCACCACAACCACCGGCACCACCGGCTCGTTCGGCACGACAGGCACAAGCAGTTTCAACACGACATCCACCGGAACGACGGGCACGACAGGCACAACCACGACGACCGCGCCTTCGACCTCCTCCGGCGCGACGACCACGACGACGACAACCACCACGACCACCGCCACGGCGCCTGCTCCGGCGTTCGGCATACAGCTGGCCGTCGACTCCGGCTACAGCAACAGCGACCACATCACCAACGATTCGGCGCTGCAGGCGCTCAATCTGGCCGCCACCGCCGTAACGATCCAGTATGCCGTTGAATCCGGCTCGGCGTGGAACGCGGCGGGCGCGTCGTGGTCCGCCACGCAAGGCATGCTCGCCGACGGAAACTACGTCGCGGAAGCGCGCGAGCTTGACGCCAACAACAACGTTCTCGGCACTTCCGGCCCGCTGGCCTTCACGCTGGACGCGACCGCGCCGACGCTGACGAACGTCACGAACGCCACGGCGACGGACGCGAACAACCAGTACATGACGAACGAAAGCCTCTCGGCCACGCTGCATTTCAGCGAAGCCATGAATCTCACAGCAGCGGGGATACAAAACGTCACCGGCAGCACCCCTGCCACTATCGTGGTCGATTCAGTCGTCAACAACGGCTATAACACCATTTCCCACACCTACGACTACACTGTCACGTACCATGCCACGTCGGCTGGCAATATCCAGATCCAGGTCGGAGGGCAGGATCTGGCCGGCAACGCCGTGACGGGCTCGGACACGATCCAGCCGACGGCCTTGTCCGTGCATGACATCGAGCTGCAGTTCTCTCCGGGCTACACAAAAGGCACGGCGACGACGGGTGACGACGGCCTCAGCCAGTTCACGCCGAACGGCACGGCCTTCGGCAAAATACAGGTCGCGTCCGGCATCGCGGTCGACCATTACAGCGTCATCACGACCGGACAGGAATACACGACAGGCGGCGCGGTGCAGACCATCTCAGACCCCGGCAACACCGTCTTCTCGGTGGATGCGAGCGGCAACCTCGTCGTCGACAATTATCTGGCCCTCGCCACAAATTCGGCGATCAACGCGGGCGGCAGCCTCAATATCACGATCGAGGCCTTCAATACAGGCGGAACGATGATCGACTCGATCAGCAGGACCGTTCTGCTGAACTCCGACCCCGCGCTGACCTCCGGCACGCCGACGGTCGGCCTCGGCAACCTGACGGGCGGCTTCCTGATCAGCACTGACACCGCGGGCGTCACGCTCACCGGCACGACCGGCGCGGACATGCTCGTCGGCGGGTCTGGCAGCGACACGCTGATCGGCAACGGCGGGCAGGACGTCCTGCTCGGCGAAGGGGGCAACGACACCCTGCAAGTCCTCGACGCGAGCTTCCTCTCGGCCGATGGCGGCGGCGGCGTCAACACGCTGGACATCGGCGGCAGTTCCGCCGC
>JAGXAX010000126.1 GCA_018971405.1 Alphaproteobacteria bacterium
GCCTGCGCCGGCGACGCGCAGATCATCGATACCGCTGCGCTGCACCACGTCACGCGCGTCATGACCACGGCGCTCGACATCCTGCCCGCCGCCGCGCCGGAATTCCGCCCGCTGCAGCTCGGCATGACGAACATGGCGGCGCTACTGATGAGCAAGGGACTTGCTTACGACAGCGACCAAGCCCGCGCGACGGCCGCGCTGGCGGCCGCTTTCGTCTCCGGCGCGGCGCGACGCGCTTCGGCGGAAATCGCCGCGGAAAAAGGCGCCTACCCCGCCTATGAGGCCGGCGCAAAAGACAGCCTGCAAGCCGTCAAGGACACAATGTCATTGTTGACGGGAACGCCTGCCGCGCAAGCAAACGCCCTGCGCCGCGCCGCACCTTTGCGCCCCGCGCTCTGCCCCGACGTGGCGCTCGCCGACGCCGCGCGGCAGGTCTGGAACGAAGCCTACCATCTCGGACGGGAAACGGGCTTCCGCCACGCGCGGCTGACCGGCATGAGCGGCGACTGGCCGGTGCAGGCGCTGCTCGGCGCGGAATCGCAGGGGCTTATGCCCGTCGCGACACAGCTTCACGGGAAAAGCCTCACCCCGCTCGTGCCCGCCGCGCTGAAGGCTCTCAGCTACAGCGCCGCCGAAAGCAACGACATTTATTTCCATGCCGCGGGCCACGGCTCTCTGCTCGACGCGCCCTTCGTCAACCACAAAGACCTGCGCAGACAAGGATTTCATCAAGCGGCGCTCGACGCCGTGGAAGCCGCGCTCGCGACGGCACTGCATATCCGCTACGCCTTCAACCGCTGGACGCTGGGCGACGACTTCTGCGAGCATATGCTCGGCTTCTCGCCGGAGGAAATAAACGACGAGGCCTTCGACATTCTCTCCGCCCTCGGCTTCAGCGAGGAGCAGATCAAAGCGGCGAACGCCTACTGCTGCGGCACGCTCGCGCTGGCGGGCGCGCCGCACCTGAAACCTGCGCACATACCCGTGTTCGACTGCGCCGTCCCCCCTGTCGCGCAAATCGGCATGCAGGCGGCCGTGGAGCCGTTTTTATCCGGCGTCTCGGCGCATACCATCCGGCTCGACTACGCCGCGACGGTCGACGACGTGCAGAAGCTGCTTCTTGCCGGCTGGGAACGGGGCATCAAAAAATTACGGTTTTATCGCGACAACGGCTCGCTGCTGCACGACCTCGCCGCCCCTGCCGCGCAAGCCCCCTCTGATACAAAAAACGAGGGAAGTCAAATGGTTGAATCCGGCGCCACGCGGAAGAGCGCCTGAGCGCAAACATACTATTTACCTCTAAATTGCCTTTAAATTTATGAAAAATTATATGGTATTTAAAACCTTTCTGGGATACTGGGAATATGACCCAAAGAATATAGGGGGCAGCCCAATGGAGAAGCACATCGCAACTATGCGGCCTGAGATCCGGAACGCGTTCAACCACGCGGTCGACAGGCGGATGGAACGGCGCGAAGAGCCGGTCTACGACCTCTATTTCCGCGAAGTGTCCGCCGGCAATGACGATGGCGGCGGCTTTTTCCAAAAATGTCACGACAAAAACTGATTTATTTTAAGGCGGAACTCCTTTAGCCTTTTGCGCAAAGGAGTTTTCGCATGTCACAACAAGTCATCCAGTCACGTTTGAAAGATCTCGGCATCGCGTTGCCGACGCCCGCCGCCCCTGCCGCCAACTATGTGCCGTTCGTCATATCCGGCACGACGCTGCATGTGTCAGGCCAACTGCCCGCGAAAGACGGCACGCTAATCAAGGGCTGTCTCGGCCGCGAGATCGGCATCGAACAGGGGCAGGAAGCGGCGAAACTCTGCGCTGTTAACATTCTGGCGCAGGCCAATGCCGCGCTGGAAGGCAATCTCGGACGGATCAGGCGCTGCGTCAAACTCGGCGGCTTCGTCGCCTCCGCACCGGACTTCTTCGACCAGCCCAAGGTCGTGAACGGCGCTTCGGATCTGATCGTGGCCGTACTCGGCGATGCGGGCAGACATGCGCGCTTTGCCGTCGGCGTCGCCGCCCTGCCCTTCGGCGTCGCCGTCGAGGTGGATGCGACGTTTGAAATTGCGTCATAGTTTTATTTTTCATATCTATAAAACGATATTTTACAATCGCTAGATATGAATATTAAACTTGATATAAGTAAATGAACTTCGCTACTATGTCTTCCCGCATATATTCCGGCAAGGGAGTTTGATTTTATGAAGAAATGGAACTTGAAATCCACGCTTGCCGCCGCCACCGATGCTGCAGACCGCCTTGCCGGAAAAACCTACGAAAAAGCGGAAGAGCTTGCCGGAAAGGCGCGCGAAAAAGCCGCTCCCGCGGCGGCCTCGGCCCTGAAAACGGCCTTTAACGGCGCGACCGGTGCCACCGGCTATCTCGCCGAAAAGACGCTCGGCAAATACCTCGAACGCAAGGACGACGCCGATTATCCGACGCTGTCCGGCGTTCCGCTGACGGCGGGTGAAACCGCCCTGATGAAAAGCATTTTCGGCGACGAGATAGACACGGATCAGGTCAAAAAATACCTCTCCGACAAACCCCACCCTTTCGTCATCGCCATGGCGAGCAGCGGCAAAAAAATAAAGTTCTACGGCAAGGAAACGCACGTGCCGGATTACAGCCAGACAAAGAACGCCTCCAATTACTGGACGTTCGTTCACGAGATGACCCACGTCTGGCAGTTCCAGCATCCCAAGGAAGACATCCTGCGCGCCCTGCGCAACCCGACGCGCAGATACGACTACGAACTTTCGGAAGACAGCCGTTTTCAGGATTTCGGCGTGGAACAGCAGGCCTGCATCATCGCCGACTACGCGCTGCAATGCCTGTTCCGTGGGGCGAAAATCCCCGCCAACGGCAACAACGGCTATTATCTTCCCGTGGAAAACACAGATCCCCGGGCACAGACGCTCAAGCTGCTGTTCAAGACCGTGGAAGACCGGTTCCCGCAGGCGCGCGAAACGCGGCTGACGCTGCGCCCCCCCTCCAAAAAACCGTCTTCGAAAGACCTCAGGCTCGAAGGGTTCTGAAAGCGCCCGCGCGGGCCCGGAGGTGCGGGAGATCATGAGAAAAGGGTTTTTGAAAAAAGCGTTCGCGCCGTTTTTTGCCCCGCGCGGCGGCGTCCTGTCGCAACGCCCCGCAGATGTCCGCAACTACAGCAGGGATGAGGATGAGTCCCTTTATCCAAGCCCCGCGGGAACGCCGCTCACCGCAGGCGAGGCGGCGCTGGTCAAAAGCATCTTCGGCGACGCGATAAAGACGGAAGACGTCCGCAAACATTTTTCAGCGCGGGAGAAGCCGGGCAGCGCCGCCGGATACGTCATCCCGGCGCAAACCTTCGGCACCGACTGCATCAAGTTCTACGGCCCGCGATACGCCTGCGACGACTACAGCCGCACGGATGACATCTTCAACTACGGCACCTTCATCCACGAAATGACGCATATCTGGCAAAACCGGCAGAACTACCTTTCCCAGCCCCCACATAATACGCCGGAAAACGGCAACAACACGTATGAATACGCACTGACGCCGCAGACGCGCTTCAAAAAACTCGGCGAGGAGCAACAGGCCAAGATTATCGAGGATTACGCGCGGCAGTTTTTGTTCCTGAAGCGCCTGCCCGCAGGTGAAACGGACAAATACCTCCCCTCTCACGCGAAAGCAGGCGATCATGCGGATCTCTATGATCTCAGGCTCCTGCAGAAGACCGTCGAGGATGCGTTTCCGCAGGCGCGCAAAACGCGCATGGCGCTGGAAGCGCAACTGGAGCAAAAACCGCCGCAGTCCCCCAAACCCGGCTTCTAAACCGGTTCCTGCAAACACACATCCCGCAGCATCGGGAACGCCGGATACGGCTGTTTGAAAATGTTCGAACCGAAATGCCCCTGCCCCGTCATGACGACGAGCGTGCCGCCGAGTTTTTGACGCATCGCCTCGCCCTGCGCCGCGTCGCATCCCCAGGGGTCGTTGTCGGAATGGATGAACGTGAAATCGCGACAGTTGCGGCGCATCTTTTCCCAGTCCGGATTTTGCATGAGCATGGGATGGTCGGGCGGCATCTTCGGAATCGGCATGACAAACCCCGCGACCAAAACCGCTTTTTCAATCCTCACCGGAATTTTCTGCAGCAGCGAAAGGATCAGCGGCGCCCCCGCCGAATGGCCGATCATGATGGTCTCTTCATCGAAACGGGCGCGCTCCAACACCCATGGTGTCCAGACCGACAAGTCCGGCGCATCTTTTTGGGGCAGGTCGGGCGCCCAGACTTCCATCCCGTTTTTTTGCAGGGCGTCGATCAGCCACGGCAGCCAGAAATCCCGCGGCCCCGAACCTGTTCCGTGAAAAAGGAGCGCTTTTTTTGCCATATTTTAATCAACACAATCCATAATTTATCCCATTTTCATCATTTTATATATTATGAAAATATAAAACAGGATGACGCAAATGCCTATCTCTGATAGTGAATTATGGTTCTAAATAACAGGGAATAAAAGCAGAAATATGAGCTGGATCACGAATTTCGTCCGTCCGAAAATCAAGGCGCTGATGACGCCCAAGGACATGCCTGACAACACCTGGCAGAAATGCCCCGGCTGCCAGACGATGCTGCACCATCAGGAACTGGTCAAGAACCTGAACGTCTGCCACCACTGCCAGCACCACCTGCGCATGGACGTGACGGAGCGGCTGGAGATGCTGTTCGACCCCGGTCATTACCAGCTCATCGACCTGCCAAAAACCGAGGCCGACCCGCTCAAGTTCCGCGACAAGAAAAAATATGCCGAGCGTCTCAAGGACGCGCAGGCTAAAACCAAGCGCAAGGACGCGATCGTCGTCGCGCAGGGCACCATCGGCGGGGAAACGGCGGTGATCGCCGCTTTCGACTTCAGCTTCATGGGTGGCTCGATGGGCGCGGCGGTCGGCGACGGTCTGCTGACGGCGGCGCGGCTCGCCGTGCTGCTCAAGGCGCCGTTCATCGCCATCCCCGCCTCCGGCGGCGCGCGCATGCAGGAAGGCATGCTCTCGCTGATGCAGATGCCGCGCTC
>JAGXAX010000127.1 GCA_018971405.1 Alphaproteobacteria bacterium
ACTGGCTCAATTTGTCGGACATCTGGCCGATCAGATTTTGCGGCGCGCCCGCCGCCAGACGCACGGAAATATGCCCCGGCTCGAACTTCACCAGATGCGCGAAGTTCATGATCTGCGTCTTTAAAATCGCCTCTTTGTGCTGGCCGAACAGCGCGACGGCGGAAGCGAAATCGTTCACCTGCGCCGTGACGGCCTGCTCCGGCGCGCCCAGTTCCGCCACCGCGACCGCGGCAACATTGCGCCGCATGATCGTCGTTCCCCGCGGTGCGCCGCCGGACGGCAGGCCGCCGCCCGCGCTCGCGACGGAACCGTCCTGAAGCTGTTTCAGGATATCGCCCGGCGTCGGCTGGTCGGAGACGTAAAGCAGGCGGATGATGACCATCTCCAGCGCCAGCTGCGGATTGAAGGCATGCTGCACTTCCGGCACGCCTTTGAGCAGCATCTGCCAGGTGCGGGTCAGCGCCGGAATGGACAGGCTTTGCGCCAATTCCAGCCCGCGCACGCGCTCCGCCTCCGGCAGCGCGGCGTTTTTGGCGACGTCCGGCGCGACGCGCACCTTGGTGAGGTAATGCGTGAGATCGAGCAGATCCTGCAACACCATCAGCGCGTCCGCGCCGCTTTTGTAAAGACTGTCGAGCAACGTCATGGACGCAGGGCTGTCGCCTTTCATCACCGTCTCGAACAAATCGAGCGTGATGGAACGGTCAACCAGCCCGAGCATGCCGCGCACCTGCTCCTCGGTGATTTTTTGCGGCTCGCGCGAGATCGCCTGATCGAGCAGGCTCAAACCGTCGCGCGCGGAACCGTCGGCGGCGCGGGCAATGAGCGCGACGGCGCCCTGCTCGGCTTCGACTTTTTCCTTGGCGAGGATCTCGCCGAAATATTTCTCCAGCACGTCGGCGTCGATGCGGCGGAGATCGAACCGCTGGCAGCGCGACAGCACCGTTACCGGCACTTTTCTGATTTCGGTCGTGGCGAAAACGAACTTCACGTGCTCCGGCGGCTCTTCCAGCGTTTTGAGCAGCGCGTTGAACGCCGCCTTGGAGAGCATGTGCACTTCGTCGAGGATGAAAATCTTGTAGCGCCCCGAAACCGGCGCGTATTGCACGGAGTCGATGATCTCGCGGATCTCGTCGACGCCGTTGCGCGAGGCCGCGTCCATCTCCAGCACATCGACATGGCGGTCTTCCGCAATCGCGCGGCACTGGTCGCACACGCCGCAGGGATTGACGGTCGGGCCTTTCTCGCAGTTGAGCGCGCGGGCGATGATCCGCGCCGTGGTGGTCTTGCCGACGCCGCGCACGCCCGTCAGCATGAAGGCATGGGCGAGGCGTCCGGAATTGATGGCATTGGTGAGCGTGCGCACCAGCGCGTCCTGCCCCTTCAGTTCGGCAAAATTCTGCGGCCGGTATTTCCGCGCCAGAACGCGGTATTCGGCCGGTTTTTCCGGCGCAACGCCTTCCTTTTCCGATGCCGCTTTTTTGGCCATGACAGATTGCCGCCCTATTTTTTTGAAACAGGCCGAAAGGTTAACATGATTCAGGGGAAAGGGGAAAGGCCGACGACCCGCATGCTTCAGCATGCAAGATTATTTCTTGCGGGTCAGAGGAACATAACGCTGTAAGGAAAGTGGAAGACCGACGACCCGGATAAACTCGTTACGGCTGCTGCCTTTCGGCCCTGACCGGATTGGCGAGACATTCGCCCGCCAGCCTTCCGTTCACAGTATTGTCAGATTCTCCGCAAACGGCAAGAGATATCTTGCCACGCACGCGGAATTGCGGTTAGCTATATGAAATCGCTGCAAAAAAGGAAACCCGCCGCCATGCCCATCACTCTCGAAGATCTTGACGGCTCATATCAGGTCAGCTCCGAAACCAGTCTGGGCGGCCCGTTCATCGTCAACGGCGACGGCGTGACGGTCATCAAAAACGGCCTCACCTACCGCAAGGACGACAGGGGCTGCATCTGGGAGAGCGCCTTCAGCGTCATCGGCGAAGGGCAGGTCAGGATCGAATCGACGGTCGACCCCAGCCACGCCGGAAAGGACATGTTCATCCTCGACGCGCAGGGCAACCCGACCAAGGGCACCGTCACCTACAAATCCGTCCTCGAAGCGCGGGTGGTGGAGGGGAAAATCGTCTTAAGCGGCGTCATCAGCCACGGGCAGGAAAGCACGCGCCTGACGATGAAAAAGGTATAAACCTAAAACCCGGGCCGCTTGAGCCTGACCTTCGGCGCGCGGTGCTTCAGGCGCTGCAATTTGAGCGCGATGTCCTCCCGCTCCGCCTCTGCCATGCGCAACACGGTTTCTTCCGCACGGCGAAGGCGGGTTTCGGCCATATCTTTCAGCAACTGAACGATTTCAGTTTTGCCTCCTCTTTCGGCGATGTCGGCGGCGGTGAGGCCGATATCGTTGCGCGCTTCGGTATCAACGCCCTTGTCCAGCAGAAGCCGCACGGTTTCGATGCTTTCCGCCTGCACGGCCGTCATCAGGACGCTCCAGCCCTGGTCTCTTTGCGCGTTGATGTCCGCGCCCTCCTCGACCAGCAGGCGCACTATCTCGGTCCTGCGTGACGATATGGCCCACATCAGCGCGGAATATCCCGCCTGATTTTGGTGGTTTACGTCAGCCTTGCGCGCAACCAGCATGCGCACGGCCTTCTCTGAGTTATTCACGGCCCACATCAGAATGGTATTCCCGACGTTGTCCGTTTCCGCGAGATCGAATCCCTGCCGGATCATCTCCGCGATGGAAACGTCATCGTCAGCAAATACGGCGTCCAGAACTTTTTCATAGGGCGGTGTGTTTGACATGCGGTCTCTTTTTCTGATGCGATGCGAAACTATATGTTAATATCACGCGGCCTGTCAATATATTATAAAAAAGGCTCCCCGTTTCCGGAGAGCCTTTTTTTACAGTTAATATTCCGTTAGTGGGCCAGCAGCTTGGCCGCGACCGCCACCAGCAGGATCGCCACGATATTGGTGATCTTGATGAGCGGGTTGACGGCGGGGCCGGCGGTGTCCTTGTAGGGATCGCCGACGGTGTCGCCGGTCACGGCGGCCTTGTGGGCTTCCGAGCCCTTGCCGCCGAAGTGGCCTTCTTCGATGTACTTCTTGGCGTTATCCCACGCGCCGCCGCCCGAGGTCATCGAGATGGCGACGAAGAGACCCGTCACGATCGTGCCGACCAGCATCGCGCCGACCGCCTGGAAGGCGCTCGTCATCGTGCCGGAGACCCAGTAGACGACGAAGAACAGCACGACGGGCGACAGCACCGGCAGCAGGGACGGAACGACCATCTCCTTGATCGCCGCTTTGGTCAGCATATCGACGGCAGTGCCGTATTCCGGCTTGGTCTTGCCTTCGAGGATGCCCTTGATCTCCTTCAGCTGGCGGCGGACTTCGATCACGATCGAGCCCGCGGCGCGGCCGACGGCGGTCATGCACATCGCGCCGAACAGGAACGGCAGCAGGCCGCCGACGAACAGGCCGATGATGACGAACGGCTCGTTGAGCGGGAACGTCACGTCGAGGTGCGGGAAATAGTGCACCAGTTCCTGCGTGTAGGCCGCGAACAGCACCAGCGCGGCGAGCGCGGCGGAGCCGATCGCATAGCCCTTGGTGACGGCCTTGGTGGTGTTGCCGACGGCGTCGAGCGCGTCGGTGACGGTGCGCACGTGCTTCGGCAGCTTGGACATTTCGGCGATGCCGCCGGCGTTGTCCGTCACGGGGCCGTAAGCGTCGAGCGCGACGATCATGCCCGCGAGCGCGAGCATGGTGGTCGCCGCGAGCGCGATGCCGTAGAGTCCGGCTTCGTGATAGGCGATATAGATGCCGACGCAGATCACCAGAACCGGCAAGGCCGTCGCTTCGAGAGAAACGGCGAGGCCCTGGATGATGTTGGTGCCGTGCCCGGTTTCGGACGCCGCAGCGATGGATTTCACCGGACGGAAGGACGTCGAGGTGTAGTATTCGGTGATCACCACCAGCGCCGCCGTGACGCCAAGGCCGGTGAGCGCGCAGTAGAAGAGCTGCATGCCGGTTACGCCGCCGCCGGCCGCGAGGCCGATGCCGGCGCTGTAGCCGACTTCTTTGCCGATGGCCCAGTAGACGAGGCCGGCGGAAAGGATGCCGGTCACGGCAAGGCCTTTATACAGCGCGCCCATGATGTTTTGCGTGCCGCCGAGACGGACGAAGAACGTGCCGATGATGGAAGCGACGATGCAAAGCCCGCCGATCAGCAGCGGGAGCTGCATCATCGAGGCTTGCGCCGCGTCGACGAAGACGGAGGACGCGATCAGCATGGTCGCGACGACGGTGACGGCGTAAGTCTCGAAGAGGTCGGCCGCCATGCCGGCGCAGTCGCCGACGTTGTCGCCGACGTTGTCGGCGATGACCGCGGGATTGCGCGGGTCGTCTTCCGGCAGGTTGGCCTCGACCTTGCCGCACAGGTCGGCGCCGACGTCCGCGCCTTTGGTGAAGATGCCGCCGCCGAGACGGGCGAAGATCGAGATCAGAGAGGCGCCGAAGCCGAGGCCGACGAGACCTTCGATCACGGCGCGCGTGTCATGCGCGTCCGCGCCGAGCAGGTAGAAGTAGTATCCGGCGACGCCGAGCAGCCCTAAGCCCACCACCAGCATGCCGGTGATCGCGCCGGAGCGGAAAGCGATGGAGAGCGCCTCTTTCATGCCCTTTTGCGCCGCTTCCGCCGTGCGGCAGTTCGCCCGCACCGAAACGTTCATGCCGATGTAGCCGGCCGCGCCCGAAAGCACCGCGCCGATGACAAAGCCGATGGCGACCTGCGCCCCGAGCGTCAGGCCGAGGATGGCCGCGACGACGGCGCCGACGAGGCCGATGGTCGTATACTGACGATTGAGGTAGGCGCTGGCGCCTTCCTGAATGGCGGCCGCGATTTCCTGCATGCGCGCATTGCCGGGGCTTGCCGACATGACCTGCATGCTGGTGATGATCCCATAGGCAAGCGCCAGCACGCCGGACCCGAGAATGATGATCTGGATGTTCTCCATCG
>JAGXAX010000128.1 GCA_018971405.1 Alphaproteobacteria bacterium
CTCAACAGCGGAGATGTGCACGAACACATCCGGACCGCCGGCTTCGGGCTGAATGAAGCCGTAGCCTTTTTGCGCGTTGAACCACTTAACTGTACCTTGTGCCATACTTTGGCCTCCTTTAGAAAACGCACTCCTCGTGCAAAAGGCCTACACAACCATTGTGCAAGCCAATATCCGAAAAACCGTTTGTCTTGGGAGAAGCCTTGAAAAGCCAGCACGCAAGTCAGAACCGATAGATCTCGAACGTCCTTACCATATACGCTTTGGGGATAAATTTCAAGCGTTATAAAGATTCAATAATTTATGTAATTTTATTACACGGAAAATGTACCTGCCAAGGCCTTATTTTATATATTATGTATAATAAATAAAGCGATTGACGCGGCGGCGCGCAGGTTCCACATTTCCCCTATGAAAAACATGCCCCGCGCTTTGAAAGCCTCTCCCGCCGCAGACCAGACGCAGAAGGATTCCGCCGGCCTGCACCCTCTTCGCAACCGTCTGCGCCGCAACCGCCGCACGGAATGGCAACGCCGCCTCGTGCGCGAAAACGCGGTTTCGGTCGATGATCTCATCTGGCCGGTCTTCGTGACCGAGGGCAAGGGCGTCATCGAACCCGTCAAATCCATGCCGGGGGTCAGCCGCTTTTCCATCGACGTGCTTTTGAAAGAAACCGAAGCCGCGGCCAAGCTCGGCATCCCCGCGATCGCGCTCTTCCCCGTCACACCGGTTGAAAAGAAAACTCCCGACGGGCGCGAAGCATTCAACCCCGACAACCTCGTCTGCCGCGCCGCGCGGGCGCTCAAAGACGCCGTGCCGGAAGTGGGCCTCATCTGCGACGTCGCGCTCGACCCCTACACCTCCCACGGCCACGACGGCCTCATGGGCGAGGACGGATACATCGTCAACGACGAAACCGTGGACGTGCTGGTGAAGCAATCCCTCGTTCAGGCGGAAGCGGGCGTGGATATCGTCGCGCCGTCGGACATGATGGACGGGCGCATCGGCGCGATCAGGGATGCTTTGGACGCGCAAGGCTTCGTCAATACCTCCATTCTCGCCTACGCGGCGAAATACGCCTCGGCCTTCTACGGCCCGTTCCGCGACGCGGTCGGCTCCGGCGGCGCGCTCAAGGGCGACAAGAAAACCTACCAGATGGACCCCGCCAATTCCGACGAAGCCTTGCGCGAAGTCGCGCTCGACATCGACAAAGGCGCGGACATGGTGATGGTCAAGCCGGGCCTGCCCTATCTCGACATCATCCGCCGCGTGAAGGACGAGTTCCGCATGCCCACCTCCGCCTATCACGTCAGCGGCGAATACGCGATGCTGAAGGCGGCCGCGGCCAACGGCTGGCTCGATTACGAGAAGGCGCTGATGGAAACGCTGCTCTCGTTCAAGCGCGCGGGCTGCGACGCCGTGCTGACCTACGCGGCGCGGGATGCGGCGAAGCTGCTGCAGCAATAACGGCACGTCGTCCACCGGTCATTCAACAGGAAACACATGCCCGACATCAGCCCCCAGACCCTTGTCGTCGCCATAGAGGCCGTCGCCTCCGAAATCCGGAGTTTGCGCGCGGCGCTTGCGGAAGGCCATGCCGCGCCGGAGGAATACCAACTGCTGGAAGACCGGCTGCGCGCCGCAGCGGATCTGGAACGGGCCTACGCCGCGGCGGCCAAAACCGCCCTCAACCTGCCGCCCTACGACGCGCTGACCGGCGGCAAGCACGATATGCCTGACGGCGATCCTCTCTAGGCAGTCACCGTCGCACCGGCGAAAACTTTCCCGCCGACGTAGCCCGGCAGTCCGGACGCGCTCTTGTCGCGCGACAGGGCGAGCGCCTTCGCGCAGGCGTCCTCGAACGAGGCCGCCACGTCCTCCGGCGGGATATGCCTGTTGAAGAAACGCGCCCACGCGAACTCCGCGAAAGGTCTTCGCGTTTTTTTGAACCCGCCCTCGTGGCGCACATACCACGCGAGGCTGCGGTAAGGGTCGTCGCGCAGACCGTCGAGCGTCTGCGGCAGGTCTTTCAGGTCATGTTTCCTGCCGTTTTCGTCGTAAGGGTAGAACAGGCGCCGTTCCTGCATCTTTTTCTGGAACTGCGCGCGGGTGAGGCCGGAGTAGTCATGCAGAACCTCGACGGGCGCGATGCTGAAGCCCTCGCGCTGCAAGGCCAGCGCCAGATGATGGTGGTCGACGATGTAGGCCTCGTCCTCCGGCCCCATCACGACGAGGATGGGGCGCGATTTCAGGTATTTTTTCAGCGTCTCGGGCGTTTTCATCTCCTTGCGCAGGCGCTTTTGCCTGTCCGCCACCTCGCGCATGCCGACGAGCATCTGTGTCGGCTTCATGTGCACGAGTTCGACAAAGTCGAACGCCGACAGCTTGTTGAAGCAGGTCTGGATGTTTCTCAGCCTTGTTTTCATGGCATAATTATACATAACACAAAGAAAAAGGCCAAGCTGATTTATCATCCATTTGATAACAAAAGATAAAACATGATACTCTCATATCAGCCGTTTATATAGAAACGCCGTGTCCTGACCGGATTGCATCAAATGTCCAATTCAATGCCGCTTTCCAAACCCGCGCTTCTGACGGCGCTTCTTTTTTTTCTATTTCCGGCTTCCGCTTTCGCGCAGGCGGCGAAATGCCCTGTCAGCGAAATCCCCTTGTCGATCAAGGGCGCGAAAATCGGCGCATCGAAAATAATCCTGAAAGACGGCGCGAAGACGGAAAACGTCATGAGTTGGTACAAACCCATGCTCATACGGCATGGCGACGGTTCGGCATGCCTGGTCGACCCTGACGTCTCCATCATAACCCAGCCGGTCTTCAGTGCCGGCGGACGCATCCTCTACGTCACGACCTATTCCGGATCGCTCAGCGTCATCTATGCGGTAAATATCCATGACTGCGGCGTGCTCTGGCACAGCCCGACGTTCACCGGAAGCCCCGTCCGGCATGGCAGCCGCCTGCGCATCGCCGGTGCGCCCGACGTCGTTATCGGGCCGTCATGCCTGCCGCTTCCGGCGGGTAAATAAGGCCTTTCGCGCCTAGAACGAGATAAACAGCCCGCCGTTGGCCGAGATGTTCGCGCCGGTGATGTAGCCCGCACGCCTGTCGGCGAGGAAGCCGACCACGTAGGCGATCTCCTCCGGCTCGGCAAGGCGCTGCATCGGCACCTGTGCGACGATCTGCTTCAACACGTCGTCGGGGATGCCCTGCATCATCGCCGTGTTGGTGTAGCCCGGCGAGACGCAGTTGACCGTCACGCCCTTTCTGGCCACTTCCTGCGCCACGGCCATGGTGAAACCGTGCATGCCCGCCTTTGCGGCGGAATAGTTGGCCTGGCCGAACTGGCCCTTCTTGCCGTTGACGGAGGAGATGTTGACGATGCGGCCGAAGCCCGCTTCCGTCATGCCGTCGATGAATTGCTTGGTGACGTTGAAGACGCTGTCGAGGTTGACGTGCAGCACCGCCGCCCAGTCCGCCTCTTCCATCTTCTTCAGCGTCTTGTCGCGCGTGATGCCCGCGCAGTTGACCAGCACCTGCACGGTGCCGTGCTTTTCCTTGACCGTTTTCGCCATGTCGGCGCAGGCGGCAAACGACGACACGTCCCCCGCGATGATGCCGATGTCGAGGCCCGCGGCCTTCCATTCCTTCAGTTTTTCCTGCGCGCGGCCTTCTTCCGACGGATGGTAGTTGGCGAGGACGCGATAGCCCCGCTGCACCAGTTCCAGAGAAATTGCCGACCCGATGCCGCCGACGCCGCCCGTGACCAGAGCGAGTGTTTTTGTTGTCATTTCATTGCTCCTTTATCCTCGGAAAAAAGTCATTCCGGACACGGGAAGATCGAAAGATCCGCCGCATCCGGAATGACATGCCCTATAAAAATCCCGTACAGGCCGGTTTTAGGCGGCTTTGCGGGCCTTGGCGGCGGCCTTCGGCGCGACGCCGTTGGCGCTCTTCAGCGTATTTTCGAACAGGCTGGTGTAGACCTTGCCCGCCTCGGCGACGATGTCCGCGCAAGCGCGTCCGCTTTCGACGACCTTCTTCGCGTATTCCTGCGTGAGTTCGGCCTGCCAGGCGGCGACGTCCTTGAGGTCTTTCGCCTCGGCGACGGCTTCGGCCTGCTCGGAAGCGGCCTCGATCAGCGCGTTGGTCAGTTCGATTTGCTCCTGCAGCAGCTTTTCGCCGATTTGCAGGTTGGTTTCACCGAGCTTCTTGAAGTTTTCAAGGGAAAGCTGGGTCAGCTTCTGGAAGTTGTCGAGAATGTCTTTTTGCATGGTTTTGCTCCTGAAATAAAGAATCACTACAGTGCGGATTGCTGCACTGCATCAATTGTTGCGCCGCAGCATCAGAAAGTCAAGGGTAAAATAATATGTATTTAGATTCAATACGTTATTCTATGCCCCGCCGACCGCCTTGCGCGCCTCCTGCCCCGTCGTGGCGCGCATCGCCCTAGCCGCGCCGACGAGGTTTTTGAGGCAGATTTTGGTCTCCTCCCATTTACGGGTCTTGAGGCCGCAATCGGGGTTGACCCAGATCTGCGCAGGGTTCAGGACGGCGACGGCTTTTTTGAGCAGCGCCTCCATCTCGGCCTGCGGCACGACGCGCGGGCTGTGGATGTCGTAAACGCCGGGGCCGATCTCGTTCGGGTACTTGAAGTCCTCGAACGCGCCGAGCAGCTCCATCTGCGAGCGCGAGGTTTCGATCGAGATCACGTCGGCGTCCATTTCGGCGACCGCTTCGATGATGTCGTTGAACTCGGCATAGCACATGTGGGTGTGGATCTGGGTTGCGTCCTTCACGCCGGCGGAGCACAGGCGGAAGGCGTCCACCGCCCAGCGGAGATAGGCCTGCCAGTCCTTGCGGCGCAGCGGCAGGCCTTCGCGCACGGCGGGCTCGTCGATCTGGATGACCTTGATGCCGGCCTTCTCGAGATCCAGGACCTCGTCGCGTAGCGCAAGCGCCAGTTGCTTCGCCGTTTCGGACCGCGGCTGGTCGTCGCGCACGAAGGACCAT
>JAGXAX010000129.1 GCA_018971405.1 Alphaproteobacteria bacterium
CGCAGTCAAAAACGTCGTCGCCAATCCCGCGGCGGCGCGCGACACGATCCGCAACATCCGCAACAACTTCAAGCAAAACCCGGCCGGAGCGCTGCAAAACCTGCTGGGCAACGGCGGGCTGTTCGGACGCCACTGACCACTTGAACTGAAGGAAGACAAAAAAAGATGATACCCCGCTTTTCACGGCCAGAGATGACCTCGATCTGGGAGATCGAGAACAAGTTCAAAATCTGGCTCGAAGTGGAGATGCTGATCTGTGAGGCGCAGGCGGAACTCGGCGTCATCCCCAAAGACGCGCCGGAGAAAATCCGCAAAAAGGCGAAGTTCGACGTCAAACGCATCGACGAGATCGAGAAGAAGGTGCATCACGACGTCATCGCCTTCCTCACCAGCGTCGGCGAGCACGTGGGCGACGAGGCGCGCTACATTCACGTCGGCGTCACCTCGTCGGACGTCATCGATACGGGCTTTTCCGTGCAGCTGCGGCAGGCGGCCGACCTGATCATCGCCGACCTCGACAGGCTGCTCATGACGCTGCGCCACCGCGTGCTGGAATACAAGGACACCATCTGCATCGGCCGCAGCCACGGCATCCACGCCGAGCCGACGACGTTCGGCATGAAGCTGGCGGGGCATTACGCCGCCTTTTCCCGCGCGAAGCTGCGCATGGTCCGCGCCCGCGAGGAGATTTCCACCTGCGCCATTTCAGGCCCCGTCGGCACCTATGCCTCCATCGATCCCAGGGTCGAGGCTTACGTGGCGGAGAAGCTAGGGCTTGTTCCCGAACCGGTCTCGACGCAGGTCATCCCGCGCGACCGCCATGCGATGTTCTTCGCCACGCTGGGCGTGATCGCCAGTTCGATCGAGAACCTCGCGACCGAGATCCGCCATTTGCAGCGCACCGAGGTGCGCGAGGCCGAGGAATATTTCGCGCCGGAGCAGAAAGGCTCCTCCGCCATGCCGCACAAGCGCAACCCCGTGCTGTCGGAGAATTTGACCGGCCTCGCGCGGCTGGTTCGCGCCTCCGTGACGCCGGCGCTGGAGGACGTGACGCTGTGGCACGAGCGCGACATTTCGCATTCGTCGGTCGAGCGGGTGATCGCGCCCGACGCGACCATCCTGCTCGATTTCGCGCTTCACCGCCTGGGCGGCGTCATGGACAAGCTGCTGGTCTACCCGAAGCGCATGAAGGAGAACCTCGAAAAGCTGCGCGGGCTGGTGTTCTCTCAGCATGTCCTGCTGGCGCTGACGCAGGGCGGCATGAGCCGCGATTACGCCTACCGCCTCGTGCAGGAGCATGCGATGAAGGTGTGGGACAACGAAGACCTGCAGTTCTTCAATTTGCTCGACGCCGACGACACGGTCGATGAATATATCGAGCCCGAGGTCTTGAAGAACATTTTCAACTACCGCCATTGCATCGAACGCACGGCGGATGTCATCGACCGCGTTCTTGAGGAAAAATAAGCATTTTCATAAGCCTTGTACTTGGGGCGGCGTTCTGCTAGGGTGCTTACATGCAAAAGCACAAGGGGCACAACCCCGCGCTGATCCCCCGTTGGCGCACGGCGATGACAAGAAAAAAACTCTCTCGGCCCGTGCGGTTGAGCGAAGCGTTCGGGTTTTACAGCAAAAAAGAAACAATACTGGATTACGGGTGCGGGCGCGGCTTCGATGTTGCGGAGCTGGCAAGGAAAGGCTTTCCGGCGACGGGGTGGGATCCGCACTTTTTTCCCGGATTTTCAAAGGAAGCGGCGGATACCGTGAACCTTGGTTATGTGCTGAACGTCATTGAAGATGCGGCGGAGCGCAAAAAAGTCCTGAAGGACGCTTTTGCCCTTGCCAATAAACGCCTGGTCGTCGCCGTCCGTCCGGCTGATGCGGCAAACGGACTGAAGAAGGCGAAAAAATTGGGCGATGGTTTTGTAACGAAATCCGGCACGTTTCAAAAATTCTTTAGCAGGGAGGAGCTGGGCGCGTATCTGGCGGACGTGACGGGGACACGGCCCTATATTATAGCTTCCGGCATTGCCGTCCTGTTCAAGAATGAAAAGGCGGAAGCGGCGTTTATCAAAGCGTGGGCAGCGAAGCATCATGGGCGTAAAATTCAACCGTATCGTTTCATCCGTCTGTGATATGATCCATTATGCTTGAATGGCAGGATGAAGGCATTATTCTTTCCGTGCGCGCGCACGGCGAGACCGGCGGGCTGGTTTCGCTGCTGACGCGCGGCCACGGGCGGGCGGCGGGCTATGTTTACGGCGCGACGTCATCAAGGATGCGCGGTGTGCTGGAGCCGGGAAACCTCGTTTCCGCGCGCTGGCAGGCGAAATCGCCGGAACAACTCGGGAATTTCACGCTGGAGCTGGAGAAAAGCGCGGCGGCAGACGTGATGGACGACCCGCTCAGGCTCACCGCCCTGCAATCCGCCTGCGTGCTGGCCGACAAGACGCTGCCGGAGCGCGAAAACCATCCGGGCGTTTTCGAGGGCACGAAGGCGCTGATGGCGTCGTTCGCCACCGACATCTGGGCGGCGACTTATATATATTGGGAGATCGGCTTGCTGCGCGAGTTGGGCTTCGGGCTCGACCTTTCCAAATGCGCCGCGACGGGCGCTGTGGATAACCTGATTTACGTCAGCCCGAAATCCGGCTGCGCGGTTTCGGCGGCGGCGGGGGAAATTTATAAGGAGCGGCTGCTCAGCTTGCCGGCGTTTTTGCGCGGGCAGGGGGGCTTTGAATCCGCCGACATCCTCGACGGGCTTAAATTGACCGGGCATTTCCTCCGCCACCGCGTCTTCGCCTTGTCGAACAGCGACCTGCCGGAGTCGCGGCTGCGGCTGGAAGAGAAATTTAGAGCCTAGTTTTCGGGCGGAAAATAGGCTAAAAATCGTCTATGGCGAAAAAAGGAAACACCACCGGCGCTTTGGCGATGAACGTGCAGGACCGCGAGCTCGGGCCGGTCTTGAGCGAAAAATACCTCTCTTACGCGCTCTCGACCATCGTGTCGCGCTCCCTGCCCGACGTGCGCGACGGCATGAAGCCTGTCCACCGCCGCGTGCTTTTCGCCATGACGCAATTGTCCCTGAGGCCGGAATCGCAGCCGAAGAAGTGCGCCCGCGTGGTCGGCGACGTCATCGGCAAGTTCCACCCGCACGGCGACCAGTCGGTTTACGACGCGCTGGTGCGCCTCGCGCAGGATTTTTCGGTGCGCTATCCGCTGGTTGACGGGCAGGGCAACTTCGGCAACATCGACGGCGACAATGCCGCCGCGATGCGCTATACCGAAGCCCGCCTGACGCAGGTGGCGCAACTGCTGCTGGAGGGCATCGACGACGACGCGGTCGATTTCCGCGCGACGTACGACGGCGAAACGCTGGAGCCGGTCGTGTTCCCCGCCAACTTTCCGAATCTACTGGCGAATGGATCTTCCGGCATCGCCGTCGGCATGGCGACTTCCATCCCGCCGCACAACGTCGCCGAGCTGTGCGACGCGCTGGAAGTATTGATCGACAATCCCGATTGTACGGTCAAAGACCTGCTGAAGCACGTCAAGGGGCCGGATTTTCCGACCGGCGGCATTCTGGTCGAGGACCGCGCCAGCATCGTCAGCGCCTACGAGACGGGGCGCGGCACTTTCCGCACCCGCGCCAAATGGCACAAGGAAGAGCTCAAAAACGACAACTGGCAGATCGTCGTCACCGAAATTCCCTATCAGGTGGTGAAATCAAGGCTGATCGAGAAGATCGCCGATTTGATCGTGACGAAGAAGATCCCCTTCCTCGACGACGTGACGGACGAATCCGCCGAGGACATCCGCATCGTTCTCGCGCCCAAGAACAAGAGCATCGAGGCCGAACTGCTGATGGAGCAGATCTTTCGCCAGACCGACCTCGAGAGCCGCTTCGGCCTCAACATGAACGTGCTCGACGGCGGCACCGTGCCGCGCGTGATGAATTTGAAGGAAGTTTTGCAGGCTTTCGTCGATCACCGGCAGGACGTGCTGGTGCGCCGCTCGAAGCACCGCCTCGACAACATCGAGCACCGCCTCGAAGTGCTGGCTGGCCTGCTGATCGCTTACCTGAACATTGACGAGGTTATCAAGATCATCCGCGAGGAGGACGACCCCAAGGCGAAGATGATCAAGCGCTGGAAGCTGTCCGACGTCCAGTGCGACGCGATCCTCAACATGCGCCTGCGCAGTCTGCGGAAACTGGAAGAAATCGAGATCAAGACGGAGCACAAGGACCTGACCGCCGAGAAGGCCGAGCTTGAAAAGCTCATCGCCAGCGAGGCGCGGCAGATGACGGCGATCAAGAAGCAGATCAGGGAACTTCACGACGCCTTCGGCCCGAAGACGGCGCTCGGCGCTCGGCGCACGAAAATCGGCAAGGCGGTCGAGGCCGTGGAGATTCCGGTCGATGCCTTCATCGAGAAGGAGCCGATTACCGTCATTTGCTCGGACAAGGGCTGGATCAGGGCGATGAAGGGGCATCTGGAGCCCGACAAGATCGCTTCCGTCTCGTACAAGGAAGGCGACGGCGCAAAATTCGCTTTCCACGCAGAGACGACGGACAAGTTGATCGCCTTCGCCACCAACGGAAAATTCTATACCATCGGCGCGGACAAATTGCCGTCCGGCCGCGGCTTCGGCGAACCGGTGCGGCTGATGATCGACCTCGGCAACGAGGCGGATCTCGTCACGCTCGCGG
Source organism: Alphaproteobacteria bacterium (assembly GCA_018971405.1). Taxonomy (GTDB): domain Bacteria; phylum Pseudomonadota; class Alphaproteobacteria; order Micavibrionales; family UBA2020; genus PALSA-926. Next base: position 4,712 of record JAGXAX010000129.1, read on the forward strand.
TGCATGATCCGGAGCGGAAACTGCTCGTCGCCGCCGACGACGGACGCGGCTTTATCGTGCCGGAGAAAGACGTCCTCTCGCAGACCAAGAACGGCAAGCAATGCCTGCTCGTCAAGGACGGCGCGGAGGGGCGCGTCTGCGTTCCCGTCGCGGGAGACCACGTCGCCGTCATCGGCAAGAACCGCAAGCTTTTGATCTTCAGGCTCGAAGAAGTGCCGGAAATGACGCGCGGCGTCGGCGTGATCCTGCAGCGCTACAAGGACGGGGGGCTTGCGGACGCGAAGACGTTCACGCTGAAAGAAGGCCTCACCTGGTA
>JAGXAX010000130.1 GCA_018971405.1 Alphaproteobacteria bacterium
GTGCCGTCCGCCGCCTTGATGTAATAGTTGCCGATCTGGGCGACGTTGAGGCGGTAGCGCTGATCGACCTGCGGGATGACCTTGTAGGAACGGTCGTCAAGGCTGAAATAGTTCACGTAGCCGCCGCCGAGCATCGCCGACATCGCCTGCCCCACGTCGCTCATGCTGAGACCGAGCTCGGCCGCCTTGTTGCGGTCGATCTCGAGCGTCGCCTGCGGCTGGTCGATGCGCAGGTCGGAGTTAAGGAACATGAACATGCCGCTCTTCTGCGCCGCGACGAGGAAATTGTCGGCCACCGTGTTGAGGCGGCTGAATGGGTCTGTCGACTGGATGACGAATTGGATCGGCAGGCCGCGGCTGCCCGGCAGCGACGGCGGCTGGAACACGGCGGTCTGCAGGCCTGCGATGCCGTTCAGCTCCTGCTGCGCGATCGGCTGCAAATCGTTGGAAGTGCGCGTGCGCGCGTCCCACGGCGTCAGCACCGCGCCGCCGATCGACTGTCCCGGCACGTCGAGCTGGAAGACGTGCGCCGTCTCGGGGAAGCCCGCGAAATCCTTGTAGACCTGATGCGCGAACATCTGGCGCTGCCGGAGCGTCGAATCCGGCGCGGCGGTGGAGAAGGCAATCACCACGCCCTGGTCTTCCTGCGGTGCGAGTTCGCTCTTCGAGCCGGTGTAGAAGAAGTAGATGCTGGTCAGCACGCATAGCGCGAAGACGGCGAGGACAGGGACGTAATCGAGGCTGGCGTGCAGGCGGCGCTGGTAAAAGCGGCGCAGGCCGTCGAACCAGCGGTCGATGAAACCGACGATATGGTCTTCCCAGTTGCCGCCCTCGTGGCGGTGCGCGCGCAGCAGGCGCGAGGACATCATCGGCGAAAGCGTCAGCGCGACGATGGCGGAAATGATCACCGTGCCGACGAGCGTGAAGGCGAATTCGGTGAAGAGCGCGCCCGTCAGCCCCGCCTGAAAGCCGATCGGCACGTAGACGGCGACCAGCACGGCCGCCATGACGATGATCGGCGCGGCGAGCTCGCGCGCCGCCTCGATGGCGGCCTCCATCGGCTTCATGCCCATTTCGAGGTGGCGGTTGACGTTTTCGACGACGATGATCGCGTCGTCCACTACCAGCCCGATGGCCAGCACCAGCGCCAGCAGCGTCAGGAGGTTGATCGAATACCCCAGCGCCAGCATGATGAAAAACCCGCCGACCAGCGAGAGCGGAATGGCGACGACCGGAATGAGGACGGAGCGCGGCGAGCCTAAAAAGGCGAAGACCACCAGCGTCACGATCACCAGCGCCTCGACCAGCGTCCTGACGACCTCGTCGATCGAGCTGCGCACGAACTTGGTCGAGTCGTAGACGATATGCCCCGTCAGTCCCTGCGGCAGTTGCGCCTGAATGCCGGGGAAGATGGCGCGGATCTGCTTGATGACATCGAGCAGGTTGGCGGCGGGCGCGACCTGGATGCCGATGTAGACCGCCTTCTTGCCGTCGAACGACACCTGCGATTCATAGTCGTCCGAGCCGAGCGAGACGCGCGCCACGTCCTTGAGCCGAACGATGGCGCCGTTCGCCTGCTTGACGATCAGGTTGCGGAATTCGCCGAGAGAATGCAGCCCCGTCGAGGCGGTGAGGTTGATCTGCACCATCTGCCCCTTGGTGTTGCCGAGGCCGGAGATGTAGTCGTTGCTGGCCAGCGCGTTGCTCACGTCGGCGGCGGTGAGGCCGTAGGCGGCGAGCTTCTTCGGGTCGAGCCAGGCGCGGAGCGCGAAGTTCTGCGCGCCGAGCAGTTCGGCCGTCTGCACGCCGTCGACCGCCTGCAATTTCGGCTGCACGACGCGGGAGAGATAGTCGGTGATGTAGTTCGACGCCAGCACCTTGCTGCCGAAGCCGATGTACATCGCGTCGATCGTCTGGCCGATGGAGATGCTCAACGTCGGCTGCTGCGCCTCGGGCGGGAGCTGGTTTTTGACCGCGCTGATCTTGGAGGTGATTTCGGTCAGCGCCTTGTCGGGGTCGTAGTTGAGCTTGAGGTTGACGGTGATGGTGGAAAGGCCGGTCGTGCTGCTCGACGTCATGTCGTCGATGCCGTCGGCCTGCGCGATGGCGTTCTCCAGCGGCGTGGTGATGAAGCCCGCGACGTCGGCGGCGCTGGCGCCGTAATAGGCGGTCTTGACGGTCACGACGGCGTTCTCCGTGCGCGGATACTGCAGCACCGGCAGGGAGAAGACGGCGCGCAAGCCCAGCACCAGGATCATCAGGCTGACGACGCTGGCGAGTACGGGGCGGCGGATGAAGATGTCGGTGAACTGCATGTCGTTGCTGCCGGATGCTTATTGTTCGGACGGCGTCGGGTGGGCGTCGTCCGTGGGGGTGATGGCGTTATTGATAGCGATGGGCGCGCCGTTGCGCAGCTTGATCTGGCCCGAGGTGACGACGGCGTCGCCGACCTTGACGCCCGTCAGCACCTGAATCTGGTCGCCGCGCGTCTCGCCGACCGTCACGAACACCTGCCGCGCAACCGGTTTGCCGTCTTTATCCTTCTCGGCCAGATAGACCGTGTCGCCGTAAGGATTGTAGGTGATGGCAGTCTGCGGCAGCGTGATGAAGGATTGCGGCGCGCCGACGACGATGTCGACCGTGGCGTACATGCCGGGCAGCAGCGCGTGGTCCGCGTTGGGAACGCGCGCGCGCACCTGCACGTTGCGCGTCGCCGTATCGACCTTCGGGTTGATGGTGGTGATCGTGCCGGTGAAGGACTTGCCCGGCCAGGTATCGTTCTTCAGCGTCACCGCCTGCCCGATCCTGATTTCCGACAGGGCCTGCTGCGGCAGCAGGAAGTCGACGAACATGGCGTCGAGCGCCTGCAGCGTCACGACCGGCGCGCCGGGGTTCAGGTATTGCCCGAGGTCGACCTGACGGATGCCGAGCGTGCCGTCGAACGGCGCGGCGATGGTCTTCTCGGCGATGACGGCCTGCTGCGCCTTCACCTGCGCTTCGTCGCTCTCCAGCGCCGCCTTGTCCGCGTCCACGGCGGCGCGGCTGACGGCCTGTATCTTATATTGTCTGCTGTCGCGGTCGTAATTGATTTTAGCAAGCGCGGCGGCGGCCTGCAGCGCCTTGAGCTTCGCGATGTCGTCGTCGGTGCGGAGTTGCACCAGAAGCGCGCCCGCCTTCACGTTCTCGCCGGAATTGAAGCCGATCGCCGTGACGATGCCGGAGACTTCCGCCGCGACGTCCACGCCCTTCGACGCGCGCAAGCTCCCGACCGCCTCGAGGCTCTTCTGCCACGACTGCTTCGCCGCCTTCGTCGTTGAGACCGTCTGCGCCGGCACGCCCATCGCCGCCATGTGCGCGAACATCTGCTTCGCTTCATATATCCTGAAGCCGAAGACGCCGCCCAGGACCGCGCCCACGAAGACCAGCATGAGGAACATGCGCAAAATCATTTTTTTTCATCCTTATTTTCTGTTTGCCAGCCGCCGCCGAGCGCGACGAACAGCGCCGCCGTGTCGGCGTAGCGCGCCGCCTCGGCCTTCACGAGGCTGATGCGGGTTTGCTGCCAGGCGCTTTCAGCGCCGAGCAGTTCGAGATAGCTCGCTGCCCCGTCGCGGAACCGGTGTTGCTGCAGCCGCAGGCTCGCGGCGGCGGATTTTTCGGCCGTGGCGGCGGCCTGCAGGCCGTCGGCGTCGAATTGCAAAGCGTTGAGCGCGTCGGAGACGTTCTGGAAGGCGGCGATCACCGTGGCGCGGTACTGCGCGGCGGCGGCGCGGTAGGCTGCCTGCGCCTCCTTCTTCTTATGGGTCAGCGACGGGTCGGGCAGGAGCGGCTGAAGCAGTCCCGCGCCCGCGTTCCAGATGATGTGCGACGGCGAGAAGATTCCCTCCAGCGCGTTGGCGTCGAAGCCGTAAGAGCCGCTCAAGGTCACCTGCGGCAGCAGGTTCGCCGCCGCAATGCCGATGTTCGCGGAAGCGACGTGCATTTCCGCCTCGGCCGCGAGGATGTCCGGCCTTTGCCGTACGAGGCGCGACGGCAGGGTCACGGGGATGTCGCGCGGCAGGTAAAGCGCCGCGAGGTCGAACCGCGCCAGCCCCGCCGCGTTGGGGAAGTCGCCGCTCAGGGCCTTCAACTGGTTTTCCGTCGCCGCGCGCTGGTTTTCCAGCTGCGGCAGCGCCGCTTCCGCCTGCGCCAGCGCCGTCTCCTGCGCCAGCACGGCGGAACGGTCGACGCCGCCCAGCGCGAGCTGCTTCTTCAGGATGCCCAGCTGCTGCCTGTCGACGGCGATGACCGCGCGCGTCGCGCCGATCTGCCCGTTCAGTGACGCCTCCTGCACCGCCGCCGTGACGATGTTGCCTTCGAGCGTGAGGTATGTCACCCGCATCAGGGCGCGCTGCTGGTCGGCGGCCGCGGCCGCGGCCTCCACCGTGCGGCGCGTGCCGCCGAAAATATCCGGACTGTAGGAAATCTCGACCGACGCGTTATACAGCGTGAACGGCGCGAGTTCGCCGCCGGAACCGCGCCCGGCGTCGTTGATCTTTTCACGCGTGCCGTTGGCGGCGATCCCCGCCGTCGGCAGGTAGCCGCCCCGCGCCGCGCGCGCCGCCTCTTCCGCCGCCTGCAGGTTGGCGCGCGCCGCCGCGGCCGTCGGGCTCGCCGCCAGCGCGCGGCGCATCAGCTCGTCGAGCGCGGGCGAACGGTAAAGCGTCCACCACGCCGCCGGCACTTCCCCGCCTTGCGCGAAAGCCTGCGCCGCGACGGCGCCCGTGCCGGAACCCGCAATCGTTTTTCCTGCCGGCGCCCCGTAACCCGCGCCCTGCGGCGCGGCGGGCGCGTGGAAATCCGGCCCCGCCGCGCAGGCGGAGAGCGCCAAGGCGACCAAGGCCGCCGCCGTGTTTCGGGTGATATGCTTGCGCGTGAACATCGGGAACGATTGACAACTGGGTTTGAACTTGAGCATATTAGACCAATCTTCCGGCTTTTAGTCAATATATGAATAGTT
>JAGXAX010000131.1 GCA_018971405.1 Alphaproteobacteria bacterium
CTGGTGCTGGCGGATCATGCCGCGCGTATCCTTGCCCGCCGCGCCCGCCTCCGAACGGAAGCACGGCGTCAACGACGTCAGGCGCAACGGCAGTTCGCCGAGATCGAGGATGGACTCGCGCACCGTGTTGGTGAGGGAGATTTCCGACGTCGAGACCAGATAATGGCCGGAGGTCGTCTTGAACATGTCTTCTTCGAACTTCGGCAATTGCCCCGTGCCGTAGAGCGCCTCCGGACGCACCAGCAGCGGCACTTCCATTTCTGTATATCCGTGCTCCTGCGTGTGGGTGTCGAGCATGAACTGCGCCAAAGCTCTTTCAAGTCGCGCCACGCCGCCTTTCAGCAGCACGAAGCGCGATCCCGACATTTTCGCCGCCGTTTCAAAATCCATCCCGCCCAGCGCCTCGCCGAGGTCGAAATGCTCCTTCGCGTTGTTCAGGCGCTTCGGCTCGCCGTGTTTGCGGATTTCCTTGTTGCCTTTTTCGTCCGCGCCCTGCGGCACGGTTTCGTCGGGAATGTTCGGCAGGCGGCTGATGAAATCCCTGACCTCGTCATCGACTTTTTTGGTGCCTTCCTCGAGCTTCTGGATACGGTCTTTATAGCCCGCGACCTCCTGCATGACGGCGGCGGCGTCGCCGCCCTTGGCCTTGAGCGCGCCGATCTGCTTCGACGCCTCGTTGCGCTTCGATTGCAGCTCCTGCATCTCCGTCATCAGCGCGCGGCGCTGCTCGTCTATCGCGATGATCTTTGCGGTTTGCGGCTCCATGCCGCGGCGTTTCCAGCCGGAATCAAAAACGTCGGGCGTCTCCCGAATAAGCTTTAAATCGAACATAGCGCTCTCAAATTTATAAGTTGGAAGGTTTCCCCAAACCTTTACTCTTTGAGATTACGCTTTTTTTCAGACAATTTCACCAGAAAAACCGAAATTTCGTAGAGCCCCATCAGCGGGATGGCGAGCAGCGTCTGGCTCATGATGTCGGGCGGCGTGAGCACGGCGGCGACGGCGAAAATGCCGACGATGGCATAACGCCGCTTCTCGACGAGGGATTGGGAACTGACAATCCCGACCCGCCCGAGCAACGTCAATAAAACAGGCATTTGAAAGCAGATCCCGAAAGCGAAGATCAGCGTCATCACCAGCGAGAGATATTGCCCGACCCGCGCTTCAAGCTCGATCGGCAAGCCGTTGTTCTGAATGGCGAGCATCTGGAAGCTGGCGAAGAATTTCCACGCCGCCGGAATGACGAGGTAGTAAACGAACGCCGCCCCCGTGAAAAACAGCGCCGGCGTCGCGACCAGATACGGCAGGAAGGCGCCCCGCTCGTTTTTATAAAGCCCCGGCGCGATGAACCGCCAGATCTGCACAGCCACTACGGGAAACGACAGAATGCCGCCCGCGAACAGCGCCAGTTTTATATAGGTGAAGAACGCCTCCGTCAGGCCGGTATAGATGAGTTTCCTGTTCTCGCCGTGCAGGACGACCGCCAATGGCCTGACAAGAAAAGCATAAATATCCTGCGCGAAGTAATAGCAGGCCAGCGTGGCGATGATGTAAGCGACGAAGCAATAGATCAGCCGGCGGCGCAGCTCCAGCAGATGCGCGACAAGCGGCATGGAGCCGTCAGAAAGTGCGTTTTCTTGATGATCTTCAGGCACCTGTTCCACTATTCTTAACTTCCGGTTCAGGTTTCTCTTTTTGCTCGGCGGCGATCTGGCGCTCTATTTTTTGCTGGAGGTCTTCACCGCCGGGCTTGTTTGCTTCACGGACAATATCCTCGAGCTCGCCTTCCTGCATGATCTGGTCAAGCGTTTTCTGAATATCTGACGTGTACGACTTGATTTTCCTGATGAATTTCCCGACCATATAGAGCGCGCGCGGCAGGTCTTTCGGACCGATGACGACGACGGCCACGAACAGGATCAGCAGAAATTCCGGCAAATCAATGCCAAACAAAGTCAGTCTGCCTTATGATGATCGGAGGGCGTGTTCGTGTTTGATTTCGAGGCGCCGTGGTCGTCCTCGCCCTTGAGCCCGCCCTTGAAATTACGCAAGCCCTTGCCGAGGTCGCCCATCACGCTCGGCAGCTTTCCCGCGCCGAAAAGGATGAAAACCACGATCACGAGTAAAAGGATATGCCCGAAGCTAAAGTCCATGTTCAGTCCTCCTCATCCTCATTATCGTCTTCTTCGTCATCGAAGTCATCATCGGCGTCGTCTTCATAATCGCCTTCTTCTAATTCCATAACGGAATCATCCTCGCCGCCGCCGATCAGGTCTTCGTCCGTCACTTCCTGCGGATCGTCTCCTTCCTCCGCCGCGCCGTCAAACAGATCGGCCGTGTTCGGCATGGCCTCGATCGCCGGACGCTTGTCGAGCAAACCTGCGGCCTTCAGCTCATCCATGCCCGGCAGGTCGGCCAGACGCTCGAGGCCGAAGTGGTCGAGGAACGCCTGCGTCGAAAGCCACGTGACCGGACGCCCCGGCACCTCGCGGCGCTTGCCGGGCTTGATCCAGCCCGCTTCCATCAGCGTGTCGAGCGCGCCCGGGCTGGTCGCCACGCCGCGGATGTTCTCGATCTCGGCGCGCGTGACCGGCTGGTGATAGGCGATGACCGCCATCGTCTCCATCGCCGAGCGGGTGAACTTGCGCGGCTGCTCCTTTTCGAGTTTCATCTGTTCCGCCAGCTCCGGCGCGGTACGGAACGCCCAGCGCTTTTCGCGCTGCACGAGGTTGACGCCGCGCCCTTCATATTGCTGGCGCAGGTACTCGAGGACTTCGGGAATGAGTTCGGCGCGGTCGGCGGGGAAACGCTCCGCGATCGTGCGCTCGTCGATGGCGTTCGCCGACGCGAAGAGGATCGCCTCGACGAGACGGACGTCGTTCTGCGTCATTTCAGGCGCGGGGGCATCAACGGCGGCATCATCCGCTTCAATATCGGCATCGGGCGCTCCGGCGGCTTCTACGGCCTCCTCCGCCCCCAGTTCGGCCACTTCCTCCGCCACGCGCTCGTCCTTTTTTTTCGTCTTCGCCATCGCTTTCAGTCCTCTTGCTTGTCGTTCGCGTCTGTCTTTTCAGGACGCCGGATGTAGATCGGCGCGTAATTCTTTTCCTGCTGAAGCTGGATCAGCCCGCGCTTGGCCATCTCCAGCGCGCCGCCGAAGGTCGAGGCGACCGCGGAACGCTTCACGATCTTCTCGGTGAGACCGGGCGGCAGGAACATGAACAGCGACACCCATTCCTCGGGGATCTTGCCCAGCATCTGTTCCAGCCGCGTGATCGCCTCCTCCAGCGAGAACAGCTTGACAGGGCTGAGCTTGTAGACCGAATTCTGCTGGCGCTGCTTGATGTCGCCGTAAGCCGAGAGCAGGTCGTAGAGCGTCATTTCGTATTTGGAAATATAGGAGGTGCGCAAGCCCTCCGGCGCGCCGCGGGCGAAGATGTTGTAGCCGAGGCGCGGCATGAGGAAAAGGTCGTTCGCCGCCTTGCGCATCGCTTCGAGGCGGCGCAACTGGAATTGCAGCGCTTCCGCCAGTTCCTGCGCCGTCGGCTCGGCCTGCGGCTGTTCTTCCTTCGGCACCAGAAGGCGCGACTTGAGATAGGCGAGCCATGCCGCCATGACGAGATAATCCGCCGCCAGTTCGAGGCGCAAATCGCGCGCCTTGTCGATGAACTCTATATACTGGTTGGCGAGCGCGAGGATGGAGATTTTGGCCAGATCCACCTTCTGGTCGCGCGCGAGCGTGAGCAGCATGTCGATCGGCCCGTCGAAGCCGCCGAGATAGAGCAAAAGCTGCTCGCTCTCGCTGCGTTCCTTCAGCAGGTCTTCTTCAAATTCCGGCGCTGGTGCTTCCGCTTCGTTCATCCCGTCCCCGATCGTTGTCCCAATGTTGCCGCCGCCTGCGCGGCCCGCTGCTTTTCAGCCGTTGCGATCCGCGCCGCCGCCGCCGCCGTCACGCGGGGCGCCGCCGCCAGAGCCCTCACGCGGTCTTCGAACGGCGCGTTGCACAGCATCGTCAGATCCATCCCCGCCGCCATCGTCGCCGCAATGCGGCTTTCGAGCGTGCCGCCCAGCGCCTTCATCGAGACATCGTCGGCGAGCAAAACGCCCTGAAAGCCGATCTCGCCGCGCACCACGTTATCAGTGATACGCCTTGAAACGGTGGCCGCAGAATCAGGATCCAGCGCCGAGTATACAACATGCGCCGCCATCGCCCAAAGCGCCGTTTTCATATCCGATCGCGCCAGATGGGCAAACGGCTTGAAATCCGCCGTCGAAAGTTCACTATGGGAAACATCCGTCACCGGCAGCGCCAGATGGCTGTCCACGCGCGCACGGCCATGCCCCGGAATATGCTTGATGACCGGCGTGACGCCGCCCGCCAATAACCCGCGGCACACCGCCTCGCCCAGCAGGCCCACTATTTCAGGATCGTCACTGTATGTGCGGCTGGCGGCGAGAAATTCATGACAATCCGGCGCGGGCACGTCGACGACCGGCGCGCAGTCGACGGTAATGCCCATCTCCGCCAGATCGCGCGCCATATGCAGCGCGTTCTCCCGCGCCGCTTTAAAAGCCGCATCGGGAGAGTTCTCCGCCAGCGCGCCGAAAGTTTTCGCCGCCGGATACTCCGTCCACTCCGGCGCCTTCAGCCGCGCGACAGTGCCGCCCTCCTGATCGATCAGCACCGGCAGGTCATCCCGCCCGACGCAAGCGCGGACGGAAGCGACAAGCTCCTTCACCTGCCGCTTCGACACGCAGTTGCGCTTGAAGAGAATAAATCCCGCGGGTTTTTCGGCCTTGAAAAGATCGTGCTCCTCCGCTGTCAGCTCCACGCCCGCGGCATCGACGACGATCGCTTTCAGGTCGGTCAGTTGCGTCATGCTTACCGCCGCGCGAGAATGCAGGGACGATGCTCCGCTTTCAGCGCGTCGCAGACCGCGTGCCCCTTGTCATTGGCGACCGGTCCGGCCTG
>JAGXAX010000132.1 GCA_018971405.1 Alphaproteobacteria bacterium
GGCGGCATCCCCGATCTTTCCAGGGTTGATACCGCCGAACGCGACGTCGTCTTCACATGGAACGGCACGACCTCCGGCGTGCGCGTGCCGAACGGCGACTGGATCAGGGCCGACCGCAAGGGGCTGACGCTCTGCGACGCGACCTCCGCCGTCTTCGCGATGGATATGCCGTGGGACAAGCTCGACGTCGTCACATGGTCGTGGCAGAAGGTGCTGGGCGGAGAGGCCGCGCACGGCATGCTGGCTTTGAGCCCCCGCGCGATCGAGCGGCTCGAGAGCTACGCGCCCGCCTGGCCGCTACCGAAGATCTTCCGTATGACCAAGGGCGGAAAGTTCAACGAAGAGCCGTTCGTCGGCAAGACGATCAACACGCCCTCGATGCTGGCGGTGGAGGACTGCCTCGACGCGCTGGAGTGGGCGGAAGGCATCGGCGGGCTGTCCGCGCTGCTCAAGCGCAGCGCCGCCAACCTGACGGCGGTTGAGGACTGGGTCGCGAAAACGGACTGGGCGGAGTTTCTGCCGGAACGCGCGGATATCCGCTCCAACACATCGATCTGCTTCAAAATCGTCGACCCGTGGTTCGCAGCGCAAGACGAAGAAGCGCAGCGCAAGATCATCAAGGACACGGAGAAGATGCTCGATAAGGAGGGCATCGCGTATGAAGTCGCCAACCACCGCGACGCCCCGCCGTCCTACCGCCTCTGGGGCGGCGCGACCGTCGAGACGGCGGACATCAAATCCTGCCTCGAATGGATCAACTGGGCGTATCAGACGGTGCGCGCCGAGCAACAGGCCAAAGCCGCTTAAACGAAGGAACAGCAGACAATGACGACGAAACCGAAAGTACTCATCAGCGACAAAATGAGCCCGGAAGCGGAAAAGATCTTCAGGGATCGCGGCGTGGACGTGACAGTCAAGACCGATCTCAAACCCGAAGAACTGAAAGAGATGATCAGGAACTTCGACGGCCTCGCCATCCGCTCGGCGACGAAGGTGACCGCCGAAATCCTCAAGATGGCGGGCGGCAGCCTGAAGGTGATCGGCCGCGCTGGCATCGGCGTGGACAACGTGGACATTCCGGCGGCGACGGGCGCGGGCATCGTCGTCATGAACACGCCCTACGGCAATTCCATCACCACGGCGGAGCACACCATCGCCATGATGATGACGCTGGCGCGGCAGATCCCCTCGGCCAACGCCTCGACCCACGCGGGCAAGTGGGAAAAGTCGAAATACATGGGACAGGAGCTGTTCGGCAAGACCCTCGGTGTGATCGGCTGCGGCAACATCGGCTCGATCGTCGCCGATCGTGCGCTCGGCCTTAAGATGAAAGTCATCGCCTACGACCCGTTCCTTTCGGCGGAGCGCGCCGTGGAACTCGGCGTTGAAAAAGTCGAACTGGAGGACATTTTCACGCGTTCCGACTTCATTACGCTGCACACGCCGAAAACCGAGCATACCAAGGGCATCATCAACAAGTTCACCATCGGCAAGATGAAAAAGGGCGTGCGTATCATCAATTGCGCGCGCGGCGGGCTTGTCGTCGAGGCGGATCTCAAGGCCGCGCTCGACAGCGGCCATGTCGCGGGCGCGGCTCTGGATGTGTTCGAGGAAGAACCGGCGAAATCGAACGTGCTGTTCGGCATGGAGAACGTCGTCTGCACGCCGCACCTCGGCGCCTCGACGGTCGAGGCGCAGGAGAACGTCGCGCTGCAGGTGGCCGAGCAGATGGCCGATTTCCTGCTGCACGGCGCGGTGTCGAATGCTATCAACATGCCGTCCGTCAGCGCGGAGGACGCGCCGAAGCTCAGGCCTTACATGCAGCTGGCCGAACAGCTGGGCAGCTTTTCAGGCCAGCTGGTGCAGGCGCCGCCGATGGAGATAAAGATCTCCTTTGAGGGCAACGTGGCGGCCTTGAATACCAAGCCGCTGACCGCGCTCATCCTCGCCGGTTTCCTGAAACCGTCGATGGAGGGCGTCAATATCGTCAGCGCTCCCGCGAAGGCCAGGGAAATGGGTATCGCGCTCAGCGAAACAAGACGCGACAAATCGGAGGCTTACCAGACGCTGATTTCCGTGACCGTCGTCACGGCGGCGGGGAAGAACGTCGTGGCCGGAACAGTGTTTGGCGAGCATCCGCGCATCGTCGATATCGACGGCGTGCCTGTCGAGACCGGGGTCGGGAAAAACATGCTTTATATCGTCAATGCCGACAAGCCGGGCCTGATCGGCGCGGTGGGCACGCTGCTTGGCGACGCGAAAATCAATATCGCCGATTTCACACTGGGGCGCATCCCCGGCAAGAACAAAGCGGTCGCGCTGATCTCTATCGACGAGAAGATCCCGGAGGATATCGTCGGGAAAATCACGAAACTGCCGCATGTCGAGCGCGCGCAGGCGCTGAAGTTCTGAGGAAGGGCGCGCAAAGCGGCGATAAAAAAAAGGCCCGCGTTACGCGGGCCTTTTTCCGTTCATAGCCTGAAGCTATTACTGGTTGCCAGCGGGCGCCGCCGGAGCAGCTTCGTGGTGCTCGTGGTGCTCGTGGTGCTTCATCATCTTGTGATGTTCTTTGCGCTCTTCGCGCTTCTTCATTTTCATTTCATGGCGCTTGTGATGCATCTTCTTGTGCATTTCATGATGTTCGGCAGCAGGAGCCGCGGCGGTTTGCGCGTGAGCGACAACGGGGGCGCCGAGAGCAACGGTCACGGCGGCGAGGATCAGGTACTTTTTCATTTTTCTCTCCTAGAGATTTTAGAGGTCATTGGTGAAAGCGCTTCCGGTAGGAAGCTCCGAGTCATTCGGTATGCCCATCTTTACATGGAGACTGTTGTCCGGTCTTGGAAAAAAACATTAAATTTTTGCAATGTTAAATTTTATGGGAAATTATCTTGTGAATCCGGCACTCCGGCAGGGGCAGGGCTTGGGGTAGCGGCAGGCTGTATTTGCGGGGCAGGATGCGGCTTTTCCTTCCGTATAGGCTTGTTGTAGAGGTCGATCACCAGCCTGTAATTTTTGTCGTTTCCGGACGGGGGTAACAGCTTTAAGGCTTTATAGGAAGAGGCGCGTTTCAGGTTGACGTAGAGCATCCCGCCTTTTACGTGGCCTCCGGTAATGAGCTTCTGCTGGTCGGATGCCCATGTATCGCGCCCGCCCCAGCGGTAGTGCGCGAGGTCGATGACGAGGGTCCGGTCTTTGCCGGACATGTGCATCTTCACCGGCGCTTCGGCCGTAAGGTCAAGGACAAGCCGTGTCTTTTCAGGGAGGTCGGCGATGCTCATGTTGACGACGCTGCCAGCCGCGGCTTCTGCCGCGGCGCTTTCAGGAGGTTGTCCTCCGGTGCCCAGTTCCAGTCCCTGCGGCTGTATCTCGGACTGGATTTTTGAAATTGGTGAGGCTGCGCCCGCGGGGGGCAATTGTCCCTTGGACGCAGCCTCTGGGGTAACCAGTGAAGATGATGCAGCCGGTCCTGCCGTGGCTTCATCGGCCATGGCAGGTTCTGTGCCCTTCGCGACATCTTCCTCTGGTATCTTTTCTCCACCCGCCGATGCTGGGAGTGCGGGTGGCAATTCTTGCGGTGAAGCGGCGCCCGTGGCGCCTTGCTGGGTTTGGCCGGACTGGTTTTGATTGGTCAGCGTTTGCAGCTGGGTCACCAGTCCTTTGACATCGCCTTCTATCGCGACCATGCGCACGACAGTTGGTGCCATGGTGTCCACGTCGTTGCGCAGCGTCTGCACGGCGCTTTCAAGCCGCGCGATGCGCGCGTTGGTGCCGGAAAGGCGCTGGCTGAACAGGGGCGTGAATTTCAGCCCGTCGGGCGGCGCGAGCGCGCGCAGCGTGTCCATCGCAGTGGGAACGGGGGCGATGCCCGGCACTTGCTGCGGGCTGGCCTGTGGCGGTGGCGGCGCGGCGTTTGCGTCGGGAGAATTTCCGCTGTCGGAGCAGGCCGTGACGGCGAAGAGAAGGCCGGTGTAAAGAAGCGTAATAGAGGCATACCGCGACAGACGCAAAAGCATCCCGCGCGCAACCACCAGTCCTGCGACTTGGCTACGTCGTACACACCTCATTAAGTAGAATTGCCCCCTGATATACCATGCTTCTAGTTACCCCACTTGTTATCGTAAAGTGGATGGGAAAAAGGTCAACTGAAAATTAACAAATGGTTAACGCCCATTGACGTAATGGCGGGGCGTCCGGGTTTATTTTCTAACCGGAATGCGAGGGAAGCGTGGCGGTTAGATAAGGCGCCCTATATGTCGTTATGACTTTAACCGCGCAGGGGAAGCGATTTTTTTTCAGAAGCTGGCAGACGTTCGCAGCGTCTTCGAGTGACAGGGGACGGTTCGGTTTTATGATAAGGCTCATGGCGTGCGTTTTCGGATCCGGCGTGATGTCGGCCAGCGCTCCAACGAGCGAGAAGGCGCTGCCCCACTTTGACCGGATCTTGAACCTGTACCATGTGAAGGTCAGCCCGAGGCGTGACTGATATTGGCCAAGGCGGAGCAGCACTTTTTGCGATGCGATGTCGTCCGGACGGATAACGCGCGTGTGGCGCGTGCCGTTGGGGGCCGGGTTTTCGCTGCTGAAGACGAACGGCACGCCGTATCCGGGGCGCAGACTGAGGCCATGCCCGAAGAACGTCGTGCCGGCGGGCTTGAAGACGAGCAACTGCGGAACGAAGGCGGCGTTCACCGCATCGGGGTCGTCCGTCCGCGCCGTCAGATAATAGACGCCGGGACGTATCGAACTGATGGAGTAGTATCCGTCGTAGGCGGCGGTGACTGTCTTTTCGACCGTGCCGTCCGGCGCGACGAGGCTGACCTTGAGGTTACTTGCCGGCTTGTGCTGGCTTTTCGCGTCGACGTAATCCGCCTGACCGTCCATTTCTCCGCCGGTGACGACGGGAAAATCAAGCTGGGTGACGCTGCCCGCGTGGGTGCGCAGGGAGACGCCGGGGAACAGG
>JAGXAX010000133.1 GCA_018971405.1 Alphaproteobacteria bacterium
TGACGCGGTCGATGGTGCTGATGATATTCGCTCCGGGGGAGCCGAATATGATGAGGAGAATGGCGGGATGCCCGTCGGCGAGGCCTTCATTGCGGAGGTTCTCGACCGAGTCGCTCACTTCCGCGACGTCGGAGAGCCTGACCGCCGCGCCGTTCCGCCAGGCAATGGGCAGGTCGCGGTATTGATCCGCCGTGCGGGCCTGGTCGTTGGTGTAGATCTGGTAGATCTTTCCGTCCTGCGAGATCGCGCCTTTGGGTGCGTGGGCGTTGGCGGCGGAGAGCGCGGCACGGACGTTTTCAAGCCCGATGCCGTATTTGGCGAGCGCGAAAGGGTTGAGTTCGGCCCTGACCGCGGGCAGTGACGCGCCGCCGACGATCACCTCGCCGATGCCGTCGATCTGCGAAATTTTTTGTTCGAGAACGGTCGAGGCGGCGTCGTACATCTGCCCCGCCGTCAGGGTTTTCGAGGTGAGGGCGAGGATCATCACCGGCGCGTCGGCGGGGTTGACCTTGCGGTAGGTCGGGTTGGCGCGGAGGCCCGCCGGCAGGTCGGCGCGCGCGGCGTTGATCGCCGCCTGCACATCGCGCGCCGCGCCGTCGATGCTGCGGTCGAGGCCGAACTGCAGCACGATGTGCGAGCTGCCTTGCGCGCTCTCGGAGGTCATCTCCGTCACGTCGGCGATCTGCCCGAGGTGGCGTTCGAGCGGCGTGGTGAGCGCGGTCGCGACCGTTTCGGGGCTCGCGCCCGGCAACTGCGCTTGCACGAAGATGGTGGGAAAATCGACCTGCGGCAAAGGCGCCACCGGCAGCAGGAAGAAGGCGAGCACGCCGGAAAAGAGGATGCCCAGCGTGAGGAGCGTGGTGGCGACGGGGCGGTCGATGAAAACTTTCACCGGATTCATGCGTCTTCCTCCGCCCCGCGGAGTTTCCGCGCCAGACCGTCGAAGGCGAGGTAGATCACCGGCGTGGTGAAGAGCGTGAGAATCTGGCTCACGACCAGCCCGCCGATGATGGAAATGCCGAGCGGCTGGCGCAGCTCCGCGCCCGTGCCCCGCCCCAGCATCAGCGGCAGTGCGGCCAAAAGCGCCGACATCGTCGTCATGAGGATGGGGCGGAAGCGCAGAAGCGCCGCCTGAAAGATCGCCTCGCGCGGGGATTTCCCTTCCTTGCGTTCGGCATCGAGCGCGAAGTCGATCATCATGATGGCGTTCTTCTTGACGATGCCGATGAGCAGGATGATGCCGATGATGCCGATCACGCCGAGCCCGTCGCCGGAAAGGAGAAGCGCGAGCAGCGCGCCGACGCCCGCGCTCGGCAGGGTCGAGAGAATGGTGACAGGATGGATGAAGCTTTCGTACAACACGCCGAGGACGATATAGACGGTGACGAGCGCGGCGAGGATCAGGAGGACTTCATTGCCCAGCGACTGGCGGAAGGCAAGCGCCGCGCCCTGAAAGCGCGTCACGACGCTGGGGGGCATGCTGATGCCCTGTTCCGCGGCTGTGATGGCGTCGACGGCCTGCCCCAGCGCCGCACCGGGGACGAGGTTGAAGGAGATCGTTGCGGAGGGGAACTGGCCGAGGTGGTCGATCTCCAGCGGCGCGTTTCCGGTGGTGACCGTGGCGATGGTGGAAAGCGGCACCTGCCCGCCGGCGGACGACGGCAGGTAGAAATTATTCAGCGCCGCGACGGACGCGCGCATCGCCTTGTCCGCCTCGAGGATGACGCGGTACTGGTTCGACTGGGTGAAGACGGTCGAGACGATGCGCTGGCCGAAGGCGTCGTAGAGCGCATTGTCCACCGTCGCGGCGGTGATGCCGAAGCGCGCGGCGGTGTCGCGGTCGATGTCGATGTTGACGGCGCGGCCTTGGGTTTCGGCATTGGAGGCGACGTCGGTGAGTTCCGGCAGCGTCTTGATTTTGGCGAGCAGTTTCGCCGTCCATGCCGCGAGCTCGCCGGGGTTGGCGTCTTCGAGGATGAACTGGTATTGCGAGCGGCTGACGGTGGAATCGATCGTCAGGTCCTGCACCGGCTGCATGTAGAGCGTGATGCCCGGCACGCCCGCCGTTTCCGCCTGCAAACGGCGGATAATGTCGCCCGCGGCGAGGTCACGCCGGTCTTTCGGCACGAGGTTGATGAGCAGGCGGCCGGTATTGAGCGTCATATTGGTGCCATCGATCCCGATGTTCGAGGTGACGCTGGCGACATCCGGATCTTTCAGCACGGCCGCGACCAGCGCTTCCTGCCGCGCCGCCATGGCGGGGAAGGAGACGTCTTCGCCCGCGACCGAAACGCCCTGGATCAGCCCCGTGTCCTGCACGGGGAAGAAGTTCTTGGGAATGATGGCGTAAAGGAACACGGTCAGCGCCAGCGTGGCCAAAGCGACGAGCAGCACCGGCGCCGCGTGGCGGAGCGTCCAGTCCAGCATCCAGCCGTAGGCGCTTGCCAGTTTCTCGAACCAGTCCGGCTTGTGCTCCTTTCGGGCGCGGAGCATTCTGGCGCAGAGCATCGGCACCAAAGTCAGCGACACGCCGGCGGAGATGACGATGGTGACGGCGAGCGTGATGGCGAACTCGCGGAACAGCCTGCCCACCACGCCGCCCATGAAGAGGAGAGGGATGAGCACGGCGATCAGCGAGACGGTGAGCGAGACGATGGTAAAACCGACCTGCCCCGCGCCCTTCAGTGCGGCGGCGAGCGGCTTTTCCCCCGCCTCGACGTAGCGCGAGATGTTCTCGATCATGACGATCGCGTCATCGACGACGAAACCGGTCGCGATAGTCAGCGCCATCAGGGAAAGATTGTCGAGGCTGAAGCCCAAAAGATACATGATGCCGAGGGTGCCGACCAGCGAGAGCGGCATGGAGAGGCTGGGAATGAGCGTCGCGGGCAGGTCGCGCAGGAAGAGGTAGATCACCAGAACGACGAGCATGACGGCGAGCGCGAGCTCGAACTCGACGTCGGCGACGGAGGCGCGGATGGTGGTCGTGCGGTCGGTCATCACCGCGACGGCGACCGATTGCGGCAGCGACGCCTGCAATTGCGGCAGGGCTTTTTTTATGCTGTCGACGACGCTGATGACGTTCGCGCCCGGCTGGCGCTGGACGCTGAGGATGACGGCGGGAACGGTGTCCTTCCACGCCTGCAGGCGGCCGTTCTCCGCGCCATTGCTGACCGTGGCGACGTCCGAGAGCCTGACCGGCGCGCCGTTTTTGTAGGCGACGACGATATGCGCGTAGTCCGCGGCGTCCTTCAACTGGTCGTTGGCCCCGATGATGGTGGCGCGCGCCGGCCCGTCGAAGCTGCCCTTCGGGGTGTTGATGTTGGCGTTGGCGACGGTGGTACGCAGGTCGTCGATGTTGAGGCCGTAGGCGGCGAGCGCCTGCGGGTTGGCATCGATATGCACGGCGGGGCGCTGGCCGCCGTTGATGGTGACGAGGCCGACGCCGGGCATCTGGGATATTTTTTCCGCCATGCGCGTGTCGGCGAGGTCTTCGACCTGCGGCAGCGGCATGGTTTTCGACGTGAGCGCGATGGTCAGGACGGGCGCGTCGGCAGGGTTGACCTTGGAATAGATCGGCGGCGCGGGCAGGTCAGACGGCAAAAGGCTGCCTGCGGCGTTGATCGCGGCCTGCACCTCCTGCTCGGCGACGTCGAGGCTGAGGTCGAGCCCGAACTGCAGCGTGACCACGCTTGCGCCGGCGGAGCTTTGCGACGACATCTGCCTCAGGTCCGGCATCTCGCCCAACTGCCGCTCCAGCGGTGCGGTGACGGAGGAGGTCATCACGTCGGGGCTCGCGCCCGGGTAGAAGGTCTGGATCTGGATGGTGGGATAGTCTACTTCCGGCAGGGCGGAGAGCGGCAGGAAGCGGTAGGCGACGATGCCTGCCAGCATCACCGCCACCATCAGGAGAGATGTCGCGACCGGCCGGAGGATGAAGATGCGCGAGGGGTTCATGGGGTTTGCGTCCTGTCGCGGGCCCTCTTACTGTTGCGCGGCGCGGCCCGGAAGGGTCACTTTCGCGCCGTCTTTCAGGCGGTCAGCGCCCTCGGTGACGATGGTGTCGCCCGCCTTGAGGCCGGACAAGACGGCGACCGCGCCGTTCGCCGACGGCCCGAGCTTGACCGGCGTGACGGAAACAGTGTTGTCGGCCTTGACGACATAGACGTAATCCCCCGGCGTGCCGCTATGCACGGCGGCTTCGGGGATGACGACGGCGTTTTTCAGCGTCTTGAGCAGCAGTTTGACGTTGACGAACTGGTTGGCGAAGAGCGCATCGTTTCCGTTGGCGAAGTCGGCCCGCATTTTGATCGTGCCGGTGGAGGTGTCGATGGCGTTGTCGACGGTTTCCAGCGCGCCTTCGGCCAGGGTCGTCTTCATGTTGCGGTCGAGTGCGGCGACGGGCAGCGGCGCGCCCGCTTTCAACTGCTTCATGATCTCCGGCAGGTCGTCCTCCGGCAGGGAGAAGATCACCGACGTCGGCTGCGTCTGCGTGACGGTAACGAGGCCCCCCACGGTGTTGAGCGAGACGTAGTTGCCCGCATCCACCTGCCGCAAACCCAGCCGTCCGCCGATCGGCGCGGTCACGTGGCAGTAGGAGATGTTGAGCCTGGCGTTGTCGATCTGCGCCTTGTCGGTCACGACGGTGCCTTCGTACTGCTCGACGAGCGCCTGCTGGTCGTCGCGCTGCTGGCGGGAGACCGAGTCTTCGCGGAGCAGGCGGTTGTAGCGGGCAAGATCGCGCTTCGCGCCGCCGAGCAGCGCTGTGTCGCGCGCGAGCTGCCCTTGATATTGCGCCAGCGCGGCCTCATAGGGGCGCGGGTCGATGAGCGCGAGGGGGGCGCCTTTTTTCACCGTTTCGCCTTCCTTGAAATCAAGCTGTTCAAGCGTGCCGGCGATCTGCGGCTGGACCACCACCGTGCTCAGCGGCGTCACCGTGCCGAGCGCGTTTAAGGTC
>JAGXAX010000134.1 GCA_018971405.1 Alphaproteobacteria bacterium
TACTCCCTCCGGTTTTTTCACGATAAGACCGCATTTCGCGCAAGTACGCGGCGCGCCAAGCCGGAGGATTGATACGTTCGCGCACATGACTGTTGAAATCGCAATAGGGACATTTGAATTTGCAAAACGGCCAGTGGATGTAGAGAGCAAGTTGATTCAAGCTTCCTCCGGAAGCGGGCGGAAGCATTTATCCATCATCTTGCGAAACGCATCCGCGCGGTGGCTGATTTTGTTTTTCTCCGCGTCCGTGATCTCGCCATAGGTGAGATTGCGCCCTTGCGGCATGAAGATCGGATCATAACCGTGGCCTTGCGTCCCCCGCGGCGGCCAGACGATCACCCCGTGCGCAAAACCCTCGACCGTCTCGCAGTGGCCGTCCGGCCAGCACAGCGTCAGCACGCTGGTGAAGTAGGCCTTTTTGTCCGGATTGTCGCCCATTTCTTTATGCACGCGCTCCATCGCCATTTTGAAGTCGCGGCCGTTGTCGGTTTCCGCCCAGTCAGCGGAATAAACGCCCGGCGCGCCGTTCAGCGCCGAAACAAACAAGCCGCTGTCGTCGGCCAGCGCGATTTTTCCGGTCGCTTTGGCGACGAATTTAGCCTTCAGCAAAGCATTTTCAACACAAGTGACGCCGGTTTCCTCCGGCGATTCCAGACCATGCTCCGCCGCGGAGGACAGTTTGATCTCCAGACCTTCGCGCCGGAACATCTCGCCAATCTCGGCAAGTTTGCCCTTATTGTGCGTGGCGACGATGAGTTCGCCGCCTGAGAATTTGCGGATCATGGTTTGGGGGCCGATGAATCCGGACCTTTCGGCATATGCTTTTTCAGCAGCGCGACGATTTCATCGCGCTTGTGATATTCCGCATTGGTCAAATCATCCTTGTTCGGTACAACGCCATGTTCTAGCAATGTTTTGACAATGCCAACTTTATTGCCATTGATGGCATAATACATGTTCTCTCTTGCCGAAATTTTCGGATCGGCGCCCTTGTCGAGCAGATGATGGAAAAGATCTTCGTGCCCGCATTGAATGGCGCGGCCCAGCGGCGTCAATTGCCCGTTGACAAAGTTGATATCCGCGCCTCTTGAAAGGAGATAATCCACAGACTTTTTATTCCCCTCTACAACAGCCATATCGAGGTAGTACTCACGACATGTACCGGCATCGATCAGATAGCCCATCTTCGTGATATTGCCTTCTGCAACAGCCAGCAGCATCGCGCGCGGCGCGCGGTTGCCGATCATGTAATCCTTGCCGGCGCCGAGGCTTTTACAGTAATCCGCCACGGCATAGTTGCCATGAATGACGGCCGTATCGAAAGCCTCCAGAATTATGTCGGGCGGGGCTTGATATTTGCCGCGCTGCGGCGCCGGATCCGCTTTGAAATATTTGTTTTTTGCCATGCGCTCGATCGCATGCAGCTGGCCGAACATCGCCGCTTGCTTGAAGACGTTCAATCTGTCGATATAGTTCCAGTCATAGAGCTTCTTATCCAGCGCATCCAGCACGGCATCGATACGCCATTGCGTGCCAACGGCGAGCGCCTTCAGAAGCTGCGCGCCTTTTTCATCGGGGGAAAGACCCTCGACACGGGCGACCATGTTTTTGTAGCGCAGGGATTGTTTGATATCCTTATTTTGGGGCTTCATTATTTTCTCCGGAACTTATAAGTTGACAGAGCTAAATTAACATAAAAAATAATTACAGTCTATATTTCTATGAAATATACTAAATTATTGAATTAATTTGATAAAACGCTCCGCTGATGCCCGACCAGTTCGCCGATGCCTTTGCGGGCGAGCTTCATCAGGTCGAGGAATTGCTCCTCGGTGAAAGCGCGATGCTCCGCCGTGCCCTGCACTTCGACAAGGCCGCCCTTGCCGGTCATGACGAAGTTGGCGTCGGCCTCAGCGGTGGAGTCTTCCGCATAATCGAGATCCAGCACCGGCGTTCCCTTGTATAAGCCGCACGACACCGCCGCGACTTCATCGACGATCGGATTGGCTTTCAGCGCGCCGATTTTGAGCAAATGCGCGCAAGCCTGTTGCAGCGCGACGTAAGAGCCGGTGATTGCCGCCGTGCGCGTGCCGCCGTCGGCCTGAATCACGTCGCAGTCGAGCGTGATCTGCGTTTCGCCGAGCGCGGGCAGATCCACCACAGCGCGGAGCGCGCGGCCGATCAGCCTCTGGATTTCCTGCGTGCGGCCCGATTGCTTGCCGCGCGCGGCTTCGCGGTCGGTGCGCGTGCCGGTCGAGCGCGGCAGCATGCCGTATTCCGCCGTCACCCAGCCTTTGCCCTTGCCCTTCAGCCACGGCGGCAGGCGCGTCTCGACCGTCGCGGTGCAGAGCACATGGGTATTGCCGAACCGCGCCATGCAGGAACCTTCGGCATGTTGCGAGAAGCCGGGCTCCAGAGTGATTTCGCGGAGCTCGTCGTGTGCACGTCCTGAGGGGCGCATGGTTTTATCCTTTATGTAAATAAAATGACTCGATATATTGATCTTTAACACTTCTCTTCCATATATTGGAAGCATGATCGACAATTTGCCCATTAAAGAGCTGAATGACCGCACGCGGCAGATCCTGCGGCTGGTGATCGACGCCTATGTCGAGACCGGCGAGCCGGTCGGCTCGAAGCTGATCTCGCAGCGGCTGGGCATGAGCCTTTCGCCCGCCACCATCCGCCATGCCATGGTCGAACTGGAGGAACTGGGGCTGCTTTATTCGCCGCACACCTCCGCCGGGCGGCTGCCGACGGACTCAGGCCTCACGGTCTTCGTCGAAGGCCTGATGGAGGTCAGCGACCTCGCCGCCCCCGACCGCCAGAAAATCGAGCGGGAAATGGCGGACGTCAGGGGCCGGTCACTGCCCCACATCCTCGAACAGACCAGCCGTTTTCTCTCCGGCCTGTCGTCCTGCGCCGGGCTGGTCGTCGCGCCGAAAACCGAAAACCCGATCAAGCAGATCCAGTTCGTCCTTCTGTCGCCGGGCCGCGCGCTCGCCGTGCTGGTGACGAGCGCGGGCACGGTTGAAAACCGCATGATGGAAGTCGCGCCCGGCATTACCATGACGGAACTGCAGCGCGCCGCGAATTATCTCAACGCCCGTATCGCCGACAACACGTTGCAGGAAGCCGCGGCGCATATCAAAGCGGAGCTGCAATACCAGAGGACGCAGCTCGACGCGCTCACGGAAAAAGTCGTCGCCGCAGGCATCGCCAGCATCGGCACGCCCGAGGAGGGCGGACATGTCTTCATCAGGGGGCAGGCCAATTTGCTTGAAGACGTGACGGCGATCGAAGACCTCGACCGCATCCGCACGCTCTTTGAAACGCTCGAAGCGAAAGAGACGATGCTGAAACTCCTCGAAGCGACGACCGAAGGCGACGGCGTGAAAATCTTCATCGGCTCGGAGAACAAGCTCTTCGGCAATTCCGGCTGCTCGCTCGTCATCTCGCCTTATAAAAACCAGGACGCACAGGTGATCGGCGCGATCGGCGTCATCGGCCCGACGCGCCTCAATTACGGGCGCATCATCCCCGTGGTCAATTACACCTCGCAAATGATCAGCAAGATCATCGGGTAATTATATTTTCCAAAGTTACTTGACATAGTGTTAGACTTGTAAGATTGTGACATCGAATTTCCCTCACCCATTCATTTCGAAGGAGAAGCAGATGTCCGCCATAAATGCAAAGGAATATTATGAAACCCATAAAAGCGCCGAACGCGAATACATTCCCATCGTTACGGCGCGCGCGGTGAAGGCTGGAGAAACGGTAACGGTCAATTCCGTCCTCGGCATCGACGCCATGGTAAAAGCGCCGGAAGACGGCTATCAGATCAGCGGCTCCGGGGGCTATAAAAAGTTTTTCACGGAAGAGCAGCTAAAAGAGAAAACCGTTCCCGCCGAAGGGCTGGAACTCCCCGCCCCGAAAGAAGACATTC
The DNA here is from genome assembly GCA_018971405.1 of Alphaproteobacteria bacterium. Taxonomy (GTDB): domain Bacteria; phylum Pseudomonadota; class Alphaproteobacteria; order Micavibrionales; family UBA2020; genus PALSA-926. The sequence goes on from JAGXAX010000134.1 coordinate 3,950, forward strand.
CCGAAGAGGAACTGGAATACATCCAGCCCGTGAAAAAGGGTGAAAAAATTTACGTCAATCCCGGCATCCCGGTTGCCGCACGGGCTGATGAGGATGGCTTTATCGTCAAGGACAAGGACAGCGATTACTCGGCATTCATGTCCAATTACGAACTTACGTCATTGTTCAACTATGCCGGCGGGAAATATGAGACGCATGAACAGCGGGCCGTGGTCGCGCTGAAGGATGCACCGCGTCTGAAAGGCATCATCCTGCAAGAGAACGTCACATTCGCTTTCAGAAACGGAGAATATACGGCCCCCAAAGGCAGCCTGCTTTTTGTCAATGCGGATGACGAAGACGGATACACCGTCACGCCCAGAACGAATCTGGAGTTCAGGGTCGCGCCCGCATCCAGGAAGAAGGGCAGATCCTTCAAAATCTAGAGACGCCATAAAAAAAACGCAGCCGCCCCGAAAAAAATACGCGGGCGGCGGCGTTTTTTATGCCGGACGGCGCATGGCCGCCCGCGCGCAGACGACCAGCCAGCCCAGCATCAGAAGAGAGCCGCCGGCGGGGGCGAAAATGCCCGCGCCCGCCGCGCCGCAAAGATACTTCACCGCCAGCGCGCCGGAGAAAAGAAACGTTCCGGCGGCAAAACACGCCTTGGCCGCCAGCGCGATTTTGTCTTCAGCCGGCCAGCAGAGCAGCACGATGCCGTGCAAAAGCGCGTAGTTCGCGCTTGTTTTCACCATGGCTGCGGCATGCGGATCTTTGACCGCGTGCGCCGCCAGAGCGCCGCCCGCCATGCCCCAGAAGCCGCATAACCCTGCGAAAATCCCCGTCATGCGTGCCGCGCGCATCCTTCACCCTTTCGTTTCGCCGTCTTGATGGACGACGCATATTTCGCCGTCTTGATGGACGGCGCATATTTCGCCGTCTTGATGGACGGCATTGTTTTTTTCTAACCCGAT
>JAGXAX010000135.1 GCA_018971405.1 Alphaproteobacteria bacterium
TATCCGTCGCAGATGTCGGGCGGCGAGCAGCAGCGCGTCGCCATCGCCCGCGCGCTCGTCAACCGGCCCGCATTGCTGCTGGCGGACGAGCCGACCGGCAACCTCGACCCCAAAACGGCGGAAGACGTGTTCCAAGTGCTGGTGCAGACCATCCGCAGCCTGAAAATCGGCGCGCTGGTGGTGACGCACAACGAAAACCTCGCCGGGCGCATGGACAGGGTGCTGCAATTGAAGAACGGGGTGGTCTGACGTGGCCGGCTTCGTCCACCTGCGCGTGCATTCCGCCTATTCCCTCGCCGAGGGCGCGATCAAGGTCAAGAAGCTCGCCCAGCTGTGCAAAAAACTGGAAATGCCCGCCGTCGCCGTGACGGACACGGGCAACCTGTTCGGCGCGCTGCAATTCTCCGTCACCGCCGCAAAAGAGGGCATCCAGCCGGTCATCGGCTGCCAGATCTGGGTCGAGAAGCCCGAACAGACGGAACAGCGCAACAAAAAGACCGAGACGCCCGACCAGATCGTCCTGCTCGCGCAGACGCAGGCGGGCTACAAGAACCTCATCCGCCTTTCGAGCAAGGGCTACCTGCAGCCCGTGGAACATGCCGACCATCCCGCCGTCACGTGGGAAGACATCAAAACTTATTCGCAAGGGCTGATCTGCCTCACCGGCGGCGTGAAAGGCTCCGTCGGGCGGCTGCTCGGCGCGCATCAGGCGGAGGCGGCGGAAAAGAAATTGCTGTGGCTGAAGGACGTGTTCGGCGGCCGCCTCTACGTCGAGCTGCAGCGCCATGGCCTCGCCGACGAAGTGGCGATCGAGGACGGGCTGCTCGATCTGGCCTACAAGCACGGCATCCCCATCGTCGCGACGAACGACTGTTTCTTCCCCGATCCCGCGATGTACGAGGCGCACGACGCCTTCCTCTGCATCGCCGCGGGCGCCTATGTGCAGGACGCGAACCGCCGCCGCGTGACGCCGGAGCATTATTTCAAGTCGCCGGAGCAGATGATCGAGCTGTTCAAAGACCTGCCGGAAGCGGTGGAGAACACCGTCGTCATCGCCGAGCGCTGCGGCTTCCTGCTGCGCGAGATCAAGCCGCTTTTGCCGCGCTTCGACGCCGGCAACGGCAGGAGCGAGGAAGAGGAAGTCACCGACCGCGCGCGCAAGGGCCTCGACTGGCGGCTGGAGAATTACGTTTTCAAGCCCGGCTGGGACGGGAAAAAGAAAGCGGAAACGCGTAAAAAATACCACGAACGGCTGGAGTTCGAGCTCGGCATCGTCAACAAGATGGGCTTCGCGGGATACTTCCTGATCTGTTCGGATTTCATCCAGTGGGCGAAAGACCACGACATTCCGGTGGGCCCGGGGCGCGGCTCGGGCGCGGCATCGGTCGCGTCGTGGGCCTTGCGCATCACCGACCTTGACCCGCTGGAGATGAGCCTGCTCTTCGAGCGGATGCTCAACCCCGAGCGCGTCTCGATGCCGGATTTCGACATCGACTTCTGCCAGGAGCGCCGCGGCGAGGTGATCAATTACGTGCGCGACCGCTACGGGCACGACAGCGTCGCGCAGATCGTGACGTTCGGAAAATTGCAGGCGCGCGCCGTGGTGCGCGACGTCGGCCGCGTGCTGCAAATGCCCTATGGCCAGGTGGACAAGATCGCCAAACTCATCCCGCAGAACCCGACGCACCCGATCAGCCTCGAACAGGCGCTGGAGAGCGAGCAGCTCCTGCGCGACGCGCGCGACGCGGACGAACAGGTGCGGAAATTGCTCGATACGGCGGTGCAGCTCGAAGGGCTTTACCGCCACGCCTCGACCCACGCGGCGGGCATCGTCATCGGCGACCGGCCTTTGCAGGAGCTGGTGGCGCTCTACCGCGATCCGCACTCCGACATTCCCGCGACGCAGTTCAACATGAAGGACGTGGAGCCGGCGGGCCTGGTGAAATTCGACTTTCTCGGATTGAAAACGCTGACCGTCATCAAGGACGCCATCCGCCTGATCAAGGAGACCACGGGCGCGGAGCTCGACCCGCTCAAGTTCCCGCTCGACGACGAAAAGACCTATCAGATGCTGGCGAAGGGCGATTGCGCGGCGGTGTTTCAGCTTGAAAGCGCGGGCATGCGCGATCTCTGCCGCCAGATGAACGTGCGCAACTTCGAGGAAATCGTCGCCATCGTCGCGCTGTTCCGTCCGGGGCCGATGGAGAACATCCCGCTTTACATCGAGAACCTGAAAGACAGATCCAAAATCACCTACATGCATCCTCTGCTCGAGCCGGTGCTGAAGGACACCTACGGCGTGATGATCTATCAGGAACAGGTGATGCAGGCGGCGCAGGTGCTGGCGGGCTATTCGCTCGGCGGGGCGGACCTGCTGCGCCGCGCGATGGGCAAGAAAATCAAGGCGGAGATGGATGCGCAGCGCGATATTTTCATCAGCGGCTGCAAGAAAGCCAACGGCATCGGCGAAAAGCTCGCGGGCGAGATCTTCGACATGATCGCCAAGTTCGCGGACTACGGCTTCAACAAGGCGCATTCTGCGGCCTACGGCTACGTCGCGTTCCAGACGGCGTATCTCAAGGCGCATTACCCTGTCGAATTCATGGCCGCCAACATGACGCAGGACATGAGCAACACCGACAAGCTCGCCGTGACGCGGCAGGAACTGCAAAAAATGCGCATCGCGCTGCTGCCGCCCGACATCAACAAGTCCATACCGCGCTTCTCGGTCGAAAAAATGCCGGACGGAACCAAAGCGATCAGATACGCCCTCGCGGCGCTCAAGGGCGTGGGCGAGGAGGCGATGAAGGCCGTCGTCGCCGAGCGCGATAAAAACGGCCCGTTCAGGGACCTGTACGATTTCGCGCGCCGGCTCGACGCGCGCACGATCAACAAGCGCCAGATGGAATCTCTCGCGCAGGCGGGGGCGTTCGACGCCTTCAACCCCAACCGCGCGCAGGTGCTGGCGGCGAGCGAAATCTTGCTGAAATACGCCGCCGCCGCCGCGGAGGAGAAAAACAGCGCGCAGGAGAGCCTCTTCGGCGGAGCGCAGCAGGCTCTGCCCGCGCCGCCTTTGCCGCCCGCGGAAAAGTGGGAGCCGCTTGAGCTTCTGCGCCACGAGTTCGACGCCGTCGGGTTTTATCTTTCCGCGCACCCGCTCGACAACATGACGTCGCAGCTCGAGCGCCTGCGCGTCGTGCCGTCGTCGGCGGTGAAGGAAGCCTTGCAGTCGAGCGCGTCGACGCGGCTGCGCATGGCCGGCATCGTCGTGCGCAAGCAGGAGCGCACCTCGCAAAAGGGCAACCGCTTCGCCTTCGCGCAGATATCGGATTCTCATGGCGTTTATGAAGTGATGGTTTTCTCCGAACTGCTCGGGCAGGCGCGGGAGCTTCTGACGGCGGGCAAGGCCGTGCTGCTCTCCGTCGATGTTGACAAAAAGAACGAGGAGGAGCTGCGCTTTCTCGCGCAGACGATCGAGCCGCTGGAGCAGGCGGTGCAAAACGTCACCAGCCGCATGAGCATCCGCGTTTCCTCCGGTGACGCCGCGACGGTGGAAAAAATAAAGTCCGTCCTGCAGCAGGGCGGGCGCGGCAGGGTGAAGGTCTCGCTGCTCGTTGCAGCAGGCGCGCGCGAGGCGGAGATCGAACTGCCCGGCGGCTGGCATCTGGCCGAAGGCGCGCCGAAAAGCCTCCGCGCCATTGCCGGCGTGGCGGACGTCCGCGAAATCTAGGGGAGGTGGCATGGCCGTAAAACTGCAATCGAACTACGGCGTGACGGCGAAGGACTATGCGCAACATCGCGCGGGCTTTCCGGCGAGTTTTTTCGCGCGGCTGGAAGCGTCCGGCCTGTTCTCCGCGCGGCGCCGCGTGCTGGATCTCGGCACGGGAACGGGCACGCTGGCGCGGGGCTTTGCGAAACGCGGGCACGACGTCACGGGGCTGGACATTTCGCCGGACATGATGGCGCAGGCGCGCGCGCTTGGCGCGGCGGAGGGCGTGAACGTTTCATATGTCGAGGGGCGGTCGGAAAAAATCCCTTTCGCTGATGCGTCGTTTGATATCGTCACGGCGGGACAATGCTTTCACTGGTTTGACCGCGAAAAGACCTCGGCGGAAATCGCGCGGGTCTTGCGGCCCGAAGGCCTGTTCGCCATCGGCTATTTCGACTGGGTGAGAAAGCCCGGCAATCCGGTGGATGTCATGTACGCCCTGCGAGAAAAGCACAATCCGGGATGGGAGTACGATTTCCCGCTCGGTTTCTACCCTGAAAAGCCGGGCGACCTGACGTTCGCGGGCTTCGCGTCGCGGGATAGGTTTATTTACGAGGAAGACGTGCCCTACACGCACGAAGGCTGGCGCGGGCGCATCCGCGCCTATGCGGGCGTCGGCGGCAGCCTGCCGAAAGACCGTCTGGAAAAATTCGACGCGGAATTCGCGGCGGCGCTCGCGGAAAAATTCCCCGACGGCGTGATGCGGATTCCGCATAAAGTCTGGGCCGAAATCTGGCGGAAGGAAGCGGTATGACGAAAAAACGCAAGGACATCGACTATAAAACCTACCTGCAGCTGCCGGAACTGCTGGCGGCGCAAAAGCCCATCAGCGCCGCGCACGACGAGATGCTGTTCGTCATCGTGCACCAGACGTACGAACTGTGGTTCAAGCAGGTGCTGTTCGAGGTCGCGCGCGTGCAGGGGATATTCGCCCGCAAGACGCTGGCGGACAGAGACTTGCGCACGGTTTCGGCGGGTCTCGAGCGCTGCGCCGCGATTTTGAAGCACCTCGTGCGGCAGGTCGACCTGCTGGAGACGATGACGCCGCTGGATTTCCTCGACTTCCGCCATGTGTTCCGCTCGGCCTCGGGCTTCCAGAGCCTGCAGTTCCGCGCGCTGGAGATCGG
>JAGXAX010000136.1 GCA_018971405.1 Alphaproteobacteria bacterium
AAATCGCATTGTATAACTTTGGGGCAGCCATCATGGCGCAGTTTGTCATCTGAAAGGGAGATTCAAAATCATGAAGACGGTTTTTAAAAAGATGCTCTTGGTCACAGCCGGCATTGTCCTTGCGGGCACCTTGGCCTCGCATGCTGCCGTGGCGCGGGAAGGCCATGGACACTGGCGCGGGCGGGACAATTACCAAAGGGGCGACCGTATGGGTGACCGTGCCGACCGCCGCGAAGATCGCAGGCAGGACCATCGTCAGAAGAGAAGGCAGGATCGCAGGCAGGATTTCCGTCAGGACCATCATCAGGACCGCAGGCAGGACCGCCGTCAAGACAGGAGGCAGGATCACGGCAGTAACGGCGGTGCGATGCAGGGTCAGAACAACGGGGGCGCTCCGGTTCCGGGCGGCATGAACAATGGCGTCGGCAACGGCGGCAACGGCCTCGGTCACGGCAACTATGGCCATAACAGGGGCAATGGCGGCGCGGACAACGGCACGCCGGGCAACGGCAACTAAAGACAGTCGTTTTCAGACTTGATCAGGAGGGCTTCTCCCGCAATGGGGAAGCCCTTTTGGTTTTTGCCGTCCGAAATTGCCGTGGCTTTTGGGGCGGCGTATGTTTAATCTGGCTGCATGATCCCGAATTCCCTTATGCCCGCTCTTTTCATTCCGCACGGCGGCGGGCCGTGTTTTTTCATGGACTGGGACCCGCCGGAGACGTGGGAAGAGATGGCGGCATACCTGAAGGGCCTCGGCGCCGCCCTGCCGCGCAAACCGCAAGCCATTGTGGTCGTTTCCGCGCACTGGGAAGAAAAGGAATTTACGGTTACGACGAACTCCGCGCCGGATTTGATATACGATTATTACGGATTTCCCGATCATACCTATCAGATAAAATATCCGGCGGCCGGTGCGCCGGACCTGGCAGGGAGGATTTGCGGTCTTCTTGAAAAGAGCGGCATTCCCGTCCGCGCGGACGCGGAGCGCGGGTTCGATCACGGCGTCTTCATCCCGCTCAAGCTGATGTTTCCGGCGGCGGATATTCCCATTGTGCAACTGTCGCTGAAGCACGGGCTTGACCCCGCCGCGCATATGGCGGCGGGGCGCTCGCTTGCTCCCCTGCGGCGGGAGGACGTGCTGATCGTCGGCAGCGGCATGAGCTACCACAACCTAAAGCGATTTTTCCGCGGCCATGATCCGGCGTCGGACATCTTCGACCGCTGGCTGACGGAAACGGTGACGGCGGAGACCGCCCCCCGCGCGCAAAGACTGCTCGTCTGGAGCGATGCGCCGGCGGCGCGGGAGGCGCATCCGCGGGCGGAGCATCTGCTGCCTTTGATGGTTGCGGCGGGCGCTGCGGAAGGCGGCGACGGAACGGTTGATTTTCACGGCCACGTCAACGGCATCGCCTTGTCCGGCTACCGTTTCGCCTAGCTGCGGTTTTTCTTTTTCGTCTTTTTTTCCACATGCGCACGGCTGACGCTTTCGCCGTCGTCCGGACGCAGCGCCCAGAAGGACAACGAGGACAGGGCCGTGACCGCGCCGAGCGCGAGGAAGGAGCGGTGAAGCGCGCCGATGATGGCGGCGTGGTCGGACTGCAGGTGATGGCCGAGGAACCATCCGGCGATGAGCGAGCCGCCGGCAAGGCCGAAGCTGGCGGACATTTGCTGCAGCGAACTGGCGAGCGTGCTGGCCATGCTCGTGTCTCCGTCCGCGACGTCGGCGTAGGCCATCGAGTTCATGCTGGAGAATTGCAGGGAATTGAAAAACCCGCGCCACAGGCTGAGAAGGACGATGAGAATGATGGGCGTCCGTGCGCCGATCAGCGCGAAAAGAGCCGTCGTGACGCCGCTCATGAGCGTATTGACGACCAGCACGCGGCGGTAGCCGAAGCGCGCCAGCACGTTGGAAGACAGGGCCTTCATGCCCATGGCGGCGAGAGCGGCGGGCATCATGAGCAGGCCTGATTCCCACGCGGGCATGCCGAACCCGACCTGATAGAGCAGCGGCAGGAGAAAGGGCATGCCGGAAATGCCGAAGCGGGTGACGAAGCCGCCGACGACGCTGACGCTGAAAGTCCTGATTTTGAAGAGAGACAGTTTCAGCAGGGGATAGGGCGCCTCCCGCGCGTGCCAGACATAAGCCCCGAGAAGGATGAAGGCAAGCAGCAAAAGGAGGCCTGTGGCCGAAACGGATATGTAGTGCTCGCCGAATATTTCGAGCAGCCACGAGACCAGCGCCGAGCCCGTTCCGAAGAGGACGAAGCCCGTGACGTCGAGAGGGCGCGGGGCGTCGCCGTGGTAATCCGGCATGTAGCGGTGGATCAGGAACTGCGCGGCGAGCCCGATCGGCAGGTTGACGAAGAAGATCACCCGCCACGGCAGGAAATGCACGATGATGCCGCCCACCGTCGGGCCGAGCAGCGGGCCGATCAGCGCGGGGATGATGACAAAGTTCAGGGCGCGAAGCAGTTCAGATTTCGGGAAGGAGCGGATGACCGTGAGGCGGCCGACGGGCATCATCATCGCCGCGCCGACGCCCTGCACGACCCGCGCGGCGACGAGCATCGGCACGTTGACGGCGAGGCCGCAGAGCATGGATGCCAGCGTGAAGACGGCGATGGCGGCGGCGAAGACGCGGCGCGTGCCGAAGCGGTCTGCCATCCAGCCGCTGACGGGGATGCAGACGGCGAAGCTGAGGATGTAGCTCGCGACGACCGTCTTCAGGCTGAGCGGCGTGACGTGCAGGTTTTCCGCCATGGCGGGAACGGCGGTATTGACGATCGTGGAATCCAGTTGCTCCATGAAAAGAGCGGAGGCGACGACCCAGGGCAGGTATTTTTTGACGGTCGGGGAAAGGGCTGGCGCGTTCATCGCAGGGTTATTCGCGCGTCACCGGCGCGCGCGCGAGCGCGACGAACAATTTTGCCGTGTCCTGATAGCGCTGGCTTTGCGCGCGGATCAGGCCCAGTTCCGCCTCGGCGAGCTGCCGTTCGGAGTCCTGCACCCGCAGCAGGTTGGATTCGCCCAGGCGGTAGCTCTTGCGCGTCAGCCGCAGTGCGGCCGCGGCCGTGTTGCGCGCGCGCTGCTGCGCGGCGACCAGTTCGTTGTCGTGGCCGAGGCCTGAAAGCGCGTCGGCGACCTCTCCGAAGGCGTTGAGCACGGTCTGCTTGTATTGCAGCAGGGCGGCGTTGTAGGCGTCCACCGCAGCGCGTTTCTGCGCGGAGAGCGTGCCGCCGTTGAAAACAGGCGCGCTCACGCCGCCGATCATGCTCCAGGCGTTGGCCGTGCCGTTGAATATTTGCCCCGGCACCAGCGCTTCCTGCAGCGTCGTGGCGGAGAGCGTGATGCGCGGGTACATGTCTGCGGCGGCGACGCCGACGGCGGCGCTGGCGGCGTGCAGGTTCGCTTCCGCCGCGAGAATGTCGGGGCGCGTGCGCGCCATCTCCGACGGCAGGCTCACGGGGAGGTCTTGCGGCAACGTCATGTCTTCCAGTGCGAAGGCGGGCGGCGTCCAGTCGCCCGGGGGCTTGCCGGCGAGAATGGCAAGCGCGTGCTCGGCGGCGCTGATACGCTGGCGGAGCGGCGGCAGCAGGGCGCGGTTGTTTTCAAGCTGGCTTTTGGCGGCGAGGACGTCCACGCGCGTTTCAGCGCCAGCACTGTAGGATTTTTGCACCAGCCGGAGAGTTTTTTTGTCTTCACCGATGATTTTCAGCACCGTGCCCATCTCTGCCCTGGCGGCGGCGATGTCGAGCGCCTGCGCGACGACATTGCCCGTCAGTTCGACGTAGGCGGCATCTAGCTTGTAATACTGGTAGGCGGCCAGCGCTTTCTGACGTTCAATGGCGCGGCGCTGCCCGCCGAAGAAATCAAGCGTCCAGCTGACGGACGGACCCGCCTCGTAGGCGTTGAACGGCGGAATTTTGATGTTCGACGGGCCGAACACGGCCACGCCGTTTTTTTGCCGGGAAATTTGCCCGTTGAGGGAGACCTGCGGCATCAGTCCGCCGTTTTCAGCGGCGACGGACTCATCCGCCTCCGCCAGCGTCTGCCGGGCGGCGGCGAGGCTGTAGTTGCCGGCCAGCGCCTGGCTGATCGTGGCGTTCAGTGCGTTGGAGGCGTAAAGCCGCCACCAGTCCATTTTCAGCCGTTCGCCGAGAGAGACATGCTGCGCGGGCGTGAGAAGCTCTTTTTCCTGCGTGTAATTTCTCTCCGCCGGCGGCTGCGGGTGGGTGAAGTCCGGCCCGACGGGCGCGCAGGACGCAAGCAGGGCGGCAAGACACAGCGCGGCGGCTGCCGTTCTTCTCGTCAGTGTCGGGTGTTCGGCTGGGCGGATGCATGCGGCCATGATGGGTGCCTGAAATAGTGAGTCTCGATAACCTGAACTATTGTACCACACATATAATGGATATTCACAGTTTGCAAATCGTTAAAAAAAATATCCGGGAACAAAAAAGAAACCGGGGTAAAAAAAAGGAAGCCGGAACCATGTCCGGCTTCCTTTTCGTCAGAAAACGGCGGTATTTCAGCTGCAAGAGCCTTTTTTGCCCTTGTCGCCGCCGCAGGAGCCGGTATGCTCCGGTTTTTTGGGGGCGGCCACGGAGCCGGGTTTGCCCGTGTTGCCGGAGCCGTAGTTGCCGGTGGCGGGTTTTTTGGAGTGATCTTGCTTGTTGCTTTGCATCGCGAAGTCTCCTTGATGTTTTGTTTGAAAAGGGGGGTTTTCAGCCACCCCGCTTAAGACTCTACGCTTCTTCCAAAGAAGCGCACTTTGATATTGAGCAATAAAAAATCGTTTTTAATCCAGGATATTTCTAATTGACATATCCTGTTTTTTATATGCAGTAATTTTATAAAAAACAAACATGGAGGCCGCTGCA
>JAGXAX010000137.1 GCA_018971405.1 Alphaproteobacteria bacterium
GCGGGCGGGGGCGCGGCTTCGTCGCCGACGTTCAGGGTGAAATGCCCGTCCGCGTCGCGCACGACGCGCCGTGCCGGGCCGTAAATGCGGATCACGCGCGGCACCAGTTCGCCGAAGAGCAGATGCCGTTTCGACAGGCGCACGCCGATTTTCTCCACCGCCAGCACCGGCGTGCCGTCGGCGCGCGCGATCCGCACGTGCTCCGTCTCGAACATGAAGGGATGCCCGCGCCCGCCCCACGTCAGCTCGGTCGCGCCGACGGAGAAGCGGAAGTCGTGCTGCCCCGTGTTGAAGGCGCGCTCGATGCGCCTGGTGAGAAAGTCCACCTTCATAGGTCCGCGCGACAGCCGGAGGATCAGCGCCCCCCAGCCGAGCAGGAAGACGATCCCGCACGCGCCGACGATCTCGCAGCCGATGGCAAGCCCGCGGCTGAAATGGTGCAGATGCTTTTCAGACATCACTGGTTCGGCGGCACATTGCCGTTATACCTGCCGATGTTGCCGACGAACTGCTGGAAGAGGGTATAGTCCTTTCCGGCGGTCGGCGTCGTCTGGCTGACGGGCGTCACGTCGCGGGCCTGCTGCGGACCGACCTCGCTGACCTGCGTGACGGTGTTGTTGTCGGCGCGGCTGAAGGTGACGCAGACGATCCGGCGCTTCAGGACGACCGGCGCATAAATCCCCTCCTGCGCCGTCCGTTCACCGATGTAATACCACGTGTCCTGGTCGAAGGGCGCGACGACCGTCGGCTGCCCCCAGGCGGCGACGACGTCGGCGCGGGTCGCACCGGCCTTGACCTTCTGCAGCTGGTCGTCGGTCAGCAGATTGCCGCGCGTCGCCATGACCGGCGTGCACCCCCCCAGCGCGAAAAGGGCGGGCGCGACCGGCGCCAGCGCGAGAACAAGCGTGAAAAACCGTTTTTTCATGTGCGTAAAACCGCTCCTTTCTCCGATCCGCGGCTCGAAAGGCATGCAAAAGGCGCTTTCGCGCCTGCCTTCGGCCGCAAAGACAGTTGTTTTTTGCCGATATCATGTATATCACTTTGGAAGTGGCAATAACAGGACTCTAGAGACATGACCTTCCCGCCAGAATTTTCGCATCCGGTGGCTGTGGACAGCCTTGTTCCCGACAAGCCCCGCCGCGTGCGGATCGCGGCAACGGACGCGGAATGCGCGGCGCTCGCCCGCCGCTTCGACCTGCAATCCCTCTCCGGCCTGACGGCGGACTTAAGCGTCACGCGCCTCTCGGAAAGCAATATTATCAAGGTGGAAGGCGAGATCGGCGCGGAAGTCGTGCAGACCTGCGTCGTCTCGCTGCAGGGCGTTCCGGCGGAAATCAAAACGCACCTCGATACCTATTTTACGGAAGACGGGAAAGAGGGATTCGACGACGACCTGCCTCCCGACGCCGCCATGGAAGAGGAATTTCCCGATACCGTGATGCAAAACGGCCAGCTCGATCTGGGCGAGCTCGTTGCACAATATCTCGCGCTCGAACTCGACCCCTACCCGCGCGCGCCCGGCGTGAGCCTCGCCGCGCAGATGACCGGGAACGGCGGCGACAATCCCAACCGCCCGTTCCATATCTTGAAAAATCTCAAGACGGACGATGATGAATAGGCCGCTGCTCGCAATCCGCCGGATTTCCGGCGCAGCCGCCGCGGTTCTTGCCGCCGCAGTTCTTGCCGCCGGACAGGCCCGGGCCGGGATGACGACCTATACAGGGCACGACTACGTCAGCGTGACCAGCGCGATCACCGTGTCGGAAGCCGACGCCATCCGCTTCGGCAACTTCGCCGTCGCGACGCCGGGCGGCGCCGACGCCTCCATCGTCATGAGCGACACGGGCGCGCGCACCAGCACCAACGGCGTCTCCACCACGATCGCCCTCCTGAACGGCGGCTTTTCCGACGCAGGCTCGCAAGGCCCCGGGCTTTACAACGTCAGCGGCGCAGGTGCGGGCGCGACGCTCTACGTCTCCTTCACCGACCACACCGGCGCGGCGATCACCTCCGCCAATCCCGTCGTGCTGACCGGCCCCGCCGGCTCCGGCACGTTCGACGTCGACACGCTGACCTTCAACCAGTCCGGTTCGGACGTCAACGGCCCTTACATCCTCGCCGATGCCGGCGGCAACGCCGCCATCACGGTCGGCGCGACGCTGCACACGGTCTCCGGCGTCTCCACCTACGCGCCCGGCACCTACCGCGGCACCTTTGACCTCGTTTTGAGCTACTGACATGAAAAAATATCTTTTCATCCTCTGCCTCCTGCCGCTCGCCTTCCCCGCCGCCGCCCGCGCGGCCTACACCAACGACGGCGTGGAGATCGAGCCGATTTACTTCGGGCAGATCGTCATCGTCAGTAACAGCAGCGCGCAGTCCTGCACGCTGCCCGCGGGCGGCACGATGACCTGCACTTCGGGAATTCAAATCCTGCACACAGGGCAATACGGCGTCTTCCGGCTCTCGAACTACGACCCGAGCGTCGCCATCTGGGCGTCCATCGCGTCGTCGCCGGCGCTGACGGGGCCGGACAGCTCGACCTTCAGCATCGGCAGCTTCACTTTCGCGCCGGACATCGGCAGCATCGGCACGGAGGAGGCGCCACCCGGCGGCACGCTCACGCTCTACATCGGCGCAACGCTGACGACGACCGCGGGCGCAACCTACAGCCTCGCGCCCTATCGCGGCACGTACACGCTGCAGATAAACTACTGATAATCGATTTGCACGCGCCTTCGCCCGATGAAACGATGCCAGTTCATCGGGGCCCGCCCTAGTCGTTCCTGTAGACGGAGATCCGGTTGCGGCCGGCCTTTTTCGCGTCGTAGACCGCGCTGTCGGCACGGGAAAGCGGGCCTTCCACCGTCAGTTCGCCCGCGCGGTATTGGGCAATGCCGATGCTGGCGGTGATGCTGATCTTGTGCTCGTTGAACACCAGCAGGCTCTGGTTGACCAGCTTGCGCAGGCGCTCGGCGATGATAACCGCGCCCTCGGCGTCCGTCTCGGGCAGCAGCGTCACGAACTCCTCGCCGCCCCAGCGCCCGAAAATGTCGATGGTGCGCAGCGCGTTGCAGCACAGCGTCGTGAAGCGCTGCAGCGCCTTGTCGCCCGCCGCGTGGCCGTAGGTGTCATTGAGGCGCTTGAAGTGGTCGAGGTCGAGCATCATGATCGACAGCGGGCGGTTGTAGCGGTTGGCGCGCAGGCTCTCCTCGTCGGCCAGCGCCTTGAACTCACGGCGGTTGAAGGCGCCGGTCAGCGGGTCGGTCGCGGCGAGGCGCATCAGCTCGTCCTCGGTCCTCTTGTCCTCGCTGATGTCGCGCACCACGGCGGCGTATCCCGGGCGCAGGCCGCCGAGGCCGGTATTGATGATGAAGATGCTGGCCTCGAACTCCTCACCGTTCTTGCGGCGGCCGAAGACCTGCCGGCTGCGGTGCGAGGATTTTTTGACCGCCGCGCCCGCCGCGCCGAATTCCTCGATCATCAGGTCGTGCTGGAGATGGAACCGCTCGGGCAGGAGGATGTTCAGGTGGCGGCCCATCACCTCCTCGGGCGCATAGCCGAAAATCCGCGACGCCCCCTCATTGAAGAGGATGATGCAGTGATGGCTGTCAATCGCCACGATGCCGTCTTCGAACCGCTCGACGATGGCGGCGGACACATCCGACAGCAGCTTTTTCTTACCGAAATAGAACATCACCCTTAAACTTTTTTCCGCACTCTGTCCAAAATAGATTTAGCAACGTTTGACCGGTTTTCCAACTGATTTGACTTTGTCCGTTTTTCCGGTCTAGACTCCGGCGAAAGAGGTATTTTCCATGTCGTCCGCCCTCACCCCCTTCAAGACCAAATTCCTGCTGGCGGCCCTGCCGGACGTGCCGTTCGACGGCTGGACGGACGAACTCCTGCGCCGCGCCGCGGAGCGGTTGAAGGTTTCGAAGACGAAGGTCGATATGGAATTTCCGCGCGGCGCGGCGGATCTCGCCACCTGCCTTTTCCTCTGGGCGACCGATGAAACGCTGAAAAAGCTTGCCCGCCGCGACATGGCGAAACTGCGCGTGCGCGAGCGCATCGCTCTGGGCGTCCGGACGCGGCTGGAAATTCTCGCCCCCCACAAGGAAGCCGTCCGCAGCGCGCTGACCTTTCTGGCGAGTCCGCGGCAGGGTTTACCCCTGCCCAAACTCGTCTGGCGCGCGGCCGACCGGCTGTGGTGGGCGGCGGGCGACACGGCCACCGACTACAACCACTATACCAAACGGCTGCTGCTGTCGGGCGTGATTTCCGCCACCACGCTCTGCTGGCTCAACGACACCTCGCCGCACCATGCGAAAACATGGGCTTTTCTCGACCGGCGCATCGACAACGTGCTGAAAATCGGCATGACGCTCGGCAAATTGAAGAAAAAAGAACCGGCCTGACGGTTTTTAATTTCATAATAAAAATATCGCACTTCACGTCTAAAGCTATTTTATCTGTTTGATAAAATTGGTATTTTAAAAGAACTTCAACAGGAAAAACATGATGACCGTCGTACAGAAAAAAACCGAACTCCCGAAGCGCGGCCGCCCGCAACAGCCGCGCAGCCAGACGGCCTTCCAGACCGTGGAAGCCTTCGTCATCGACGTCAACGGCGTGCCGCGCGGCAAGTGGGTCCCCGCCGACGGCCTGAAAAAAATCGTTTCCTCGGGCCTGCGCCTGCCCTATTCGGCCTTCGCGCCAGACATCTGGGGCAACGACGTTCCGGCGACGGGGCTGATCCGGGAAACGGGCGACAACGACTGCACCTGCCGTCTCGTGCCGGGCCGGCTCAAGCCCGCGCCATGGCTGAAAAACACCGCGCAGGCGCTGCTGACCGTCGAGGGGTTCGCCGGCG
>JAGXAX010000138.1 GCA_018971405.1 Alphaproteobacteria bacterium
ATCGCCAAAATGCCGCATTCCACGAGCGGAACCTCCGCCTTGCGTCCGTCGCCGAAGCCTTGCGCCATGGCATCGATATCCGCGTTCGGCCGCGTTTCAGGTTCGTTCGGGCGCCACTGCGGGTCGCGGAAACGGTTCAGCACGGCATTGACGTTGTGCAGGCTTTCCAGCGCGTCTTCGGACGGCGGCGGCACGGGCAGGAAGCGCTGGACCCGCATGGCCTTCGCGTGGCCGACGTCCGAGTTGTAAATGGTGATTTCGTTCAGGGTTTTGCCGAAAGAGCAGACGGCACGGCCTTCGGTGAAGCCTTTCAGCCCATCGTACGAGGCGCGGGAGCGCACCTGTATGCTGGCGTTCTGCGAGTCCATGTAACTCGCGCCGCCGATGCCGCCTGCCGCCGCGCCGCGCTGGAAGCCGGAGACTTCCGTCACCAGCGCGCTGCCGACGGTTTTTTCGAAGAAGTCCTTGGTCTGCGTCGGGTCTTCGAGTTTGCCGAAGAGCTTGATGTTGCAGTTGGCGGTGATGGAGCGCGCCTCTTCCTTGACGCGTTTTTCCAGCGCGGGCAAGTCCTGCGCCGAGAAGATCAGCGAGAAGCCGAGCGACCGCGCCTGCGCCGCCATGACGGCCATGCCCTGCGCGGTATAGTAGCCCACTTCGTCGAAGATCGCCATGAACGGCGTGGAGGAGGTGGTCGGCTTGTTTTCGATGGCGGTGGCGGTATCGCCCTCGATGGTGCTGCCGAGCGTCGCGCCCATCATGCCCTTGAGCGTCGAGGAGATGATCTTGCCGAGGTTGGAGGTTTCATCGCTCGATTTTTCCAGCGCGGGGATGAGCACGACGAGGATGCGGCGGTTGAGCACCACGTCCATCATGTCGATGTCCGCAGCCTGCGTGTCGAAGATGAATCCGTAGTCGTCGCCGAGGGACGACATCGAGCGCGTGAACTGCATGGAAAGATAGCCGTGCTGCTGGCGCGGCACGGAAGTATCGACGGGCGCGGCGTCCGGCGGCTGCGGCTTTTCGTCGCCGTTGTCGTCGAAGACGTCGTCGACGTAGCCGGGCAGTTCGTTGAGATAGGCGATGACGCTGGTGCGCAGGGTCTGCGGCACCGTTGAATCGCGCGCCAGCTTGATGACGGCCTTGAACGTGAGGTACGTCCGCACCGAGGCAATGCTCATGGGGATGTTCTGATTGTCGCGCTTCCACACGAGGCAGGGCATGATGGCGGACACGAGCGAGATCGCGCGTTCCTTCCACATGGCGTTGTCGCCGCCGGCGTCGGGCATGAGGCTCACGAGCATGTTGGTGAGGTAGGACGCCGAGCCGGAGGAAAACGGGTTGAGCGTGTTCGAAGGCACGCGCCCGCCGATGTTGCCCGTCATGTAGTTCATGATCAGCAGGTCGTCGTCGCGCCCGAAGCGCCGCGCCATGGCGGACAGGGTGCTCCACAGGTCGGTGTCGGCCTTGCCGTCGATGTAGATGTAGCCGGAGGACCAGCACAACGCGTTGCAGGAGAACGACTTCAGGCCGAAAGTCTTACCGGATCCCGTGGTGCCGAGGTAGAGGCAGTGCGTCCGCGCGTCGTTGTTGGTGAACCAGATCTCCTCGCTGGTCGAGGCGTCGTTGCCGAGAAAGAGGATGCCGTCAGCGAGGCCCTTCTGGCCGTTGGGCTTGATGTAGTTGGAGTCGACCCGGTGCGCGGATTTCGGCAGCTTGAAAGGCAGGACGATGTCGCGCTTTTTCAGCCACCAGAAATAAAGCAGCATCGCGAAGAAGATGAGGTCGGAATAGAGCGGAAAGCGCAGAAGGGGCGTGCCGGCGGAATACATCATGACGATGGAGACGATGAATATCGTCGCCGCCAGCTGCGGGTCCTGCGCGCCCTCGACCATGCGGACGCGCAGCGGCCGCGAGTCCCGCAGCAGTGCCTCATGCTTGTATTGATATTTGGTCTTTAAGGTCACTTAAGCGCCGTCTCCGTTTTTCTCTATTTGCCGATAAGGTCGCTTGCCGGGGCGGGCACACCGCTTTGCGGAACCGGCGTCATTTGCGCGGGCTGCGCCTGTTGCGCGCCGCCGGCGGCGTGGCGCAGGGCGGCCGGCCTGTGGCCTGTCAGCGTGATGAAGGCCAGAAGCAGGACATAATAGACGACTGCCGTGACGCGCAGGATTTTCGTTCCGGCGGAAGCCGGGGCCGCGCCGGCGCATGGAGGATCATTGGTGAAAGACCAGATCTGCGCGACAAGCCAGCCGATGCCCGTCCAGCCGAACAGCAGGTTGACCGAAAAGACTCCCGCGGCGTTCACATGGCGGCGCAGCAGGGCCACGACCGTGGGCAGGAAATACGAGAACAGGATGCAGAAAAAGAGAAAATGCAGGCTGTGCGGGGGTGTCGGCAATGTATGCATGGTGTGTGCTCCTTTATTTTTTCTTGTCCAGCGGCGGAATGGGCCGCGCCGCGGGGCCGGTGACGTTGTCCTGAATGCTCTTGATGACGTCGTCGAAACGCGGGGTGGGGATCTTCTGCCTGGCGATCAGCTCGTTGGTGTAATGCACGAGCGCGCCCGCCGCCTCGGCGTGATAGGCGCGGCGGCCGAGGTTGTTCAGCGGATACCAGAGCGCGCGGTCTTCGCCGCGCAGCCACAGGAATGATGCGGGTGCGAGCACGCCGCCTTCCTCGCGCGCGCGGCCAAGACACCGCAGCAGCGCCGTCGTCGTGTAGGCGTGCCTGTCGGCATGCTTCTGCAGCGCGCCGCCCAGTTTCGGGTCCTTGATGATCTTGCGGATCTGGGTTTTTATTTTGGACGGCAGGCACAGGCCTTTTTCCGGCGACCAGTGCAGAGCAAGGTTGCCGAGCAGCTCTTCCGATTCCTTGCGCTTGCGCGCATGGCGCAGGGCGAAGGCGGCGTAAAGTCCCTGCGCGTGGATCGGCAGGTGAAGCGGTCCCTGCCAGCGGGGCCCGAGCTGTTTCATCAGGGCCTGATAGGTCTGGTTGGCGTCGATCTGGTTATTCCGCACCTGGATTTCGTTATAGGCGATCCACTCCTCCGGGGCGAGCGCCTCGGCGAACAAAGGCAGCTTCGACGGCACCGGCTGGCCCACGACGCGGTAGGGGAGCGTGCTGGGATTGAACTTGACGAAAGGCGCGATCGTCGGAAACGAGATGGATTGCTCCTTGATAAGCCCTTCGAGGTCCAGCTTGCGGCGGTAGCGCGTGTTGGGGCCGGAAAGGACGACCCAGATCGTCATCGCGGCGATAAACAGCGCAAAAAGCGGTCGCAGCGCCGGCACGACGATATAGGTGGAGGCCTTGAGTTCGGGAACGCCGATCTGGCTGATGTCGGCCTGCGTGAAAAATTCGCGCCACTGCGTCATCGACTGCAGCCCCGCATGCTCCGGAACGGCGCCTGACGGGATTGTGACGGTGTAGTCGCTGCCGACGATGATCTGCGCGATCCACATTTCGCCGACGCGTATCCAGCGCAGCATGTCGCTAAGCTGCGTATGGAAATAAAACCAGATCAGCCACGCCACCCCGAACACCAGCCCGAAGACGATGGTCGTCATGATGAATTCTTCGTGAGGACTTCTTTGCTGTTGCGACAAAACCCCGCCCCTGAAAAAATGTCTGACAGGCCGCGCTGTCACGCGATCCCTGCATATAAACCCTGTTTACTATAGCACAGACGCAGCGAAAAATCGCAGACCTTCAAGATAAAAAGCGTTGTTTTCTACAGGCTTCGCAGGTTTTTGTTGAACTTCTGCCGTATTTAAGGTAATTCTTCCGGAGACGGGGAGGGTTCGGATTGTCCATGGGGCGTCCGTCTTTCCAAAAGCCACCTTAGCACAGCGGTAGTGCAGCGGTTTTGTAAACCGAAGGTCGGGAGTTCAAATCTCTCAGGTGGCACCATTTTCCGAAAAATTCCAGCTCAGGCCTTTTTTCTCTTTATGGGCAGATCGTGCTCCCGCGTGATGCGCGCGAACAGCGCGGGCATGACGAGCAGCACCAGAGGCATCTGCACGATCAGGCCGGAGATGATGGCGACGGCGAGCGGCTGCTGCATGGCCGAGCCTTGCCCGATGTCGAGCGCCAGCGGCAGAAGCGCGAGAATGGCGGCGAGCGTGGTCATGGCGATCGGGCGGAAGCGGTTTGTGCCCGCCCTGGCGAGAGCCTCGCGTTTGTCCATGCCGTTTTTCAGCAGTTCGTAATATTCGGAGAAATAGAAGATCGCCACCTCCGTGACGATGCCGACGATCATCGTCATGCCCATCATGGAGGAGATGTTGAGTTCGATGCCCGTCAGCCAGAGACCGATAAACACGGCCGACATCGCGATGAGCGGCATAAGGATAATGGATATGGCGACGGAAAACCGCTCGTAGAGAAACAGCAGCACGAGAAACACAAGCGCGAAGGCCGCTGCCAGCACCGTCATCAGTCCGCGGAAGGCGATCTGCTGCTGTTCATAAAGGCCGCCGAGTTTGTAATACATATTTTGCGGCAGCAGGCCGGGACGGTTGAGTATTTTCTTTACGGCGGCGACGGTCGAGCCCATGTCGCGGCCTTCGATCCGCGCGGTGACGGCGACGACGGGCTTGAGGTTGTCGCGGTCGAGTTCCGGCTGGCCGACGAGCAGGCTGATTTTGGCGATCCGCCCCAAGGGAACCCTGTGGCCGTCCGGCGCGTAAATCAGGAGCTTGCCAATGTCATTGGGCGTGGCGCGGTCGGCTTGCGGCACCCAGGCGCGCACGCCGATGATGTTTTCTCCCTTTTGCACGCGCGTGGTGACGATGCCTGAAAGATAATCGTCCAGTTGTACCGTGACGGCGGCGGGGTCGAGCTTTTCCAGCGCG
>JAGXAX010000139.1 GCA_018971405.1 Alphaproteobacteria bacterium
GGCGCCGCTTCCACCGGCGGCACCGGCAGCGGCGGCGCGGCGAGCACCAACGGCGGCGCCGGCGAAATCGTGATCACGCCCGTCCTGACCTCCGGCACCGAAGGCGCGGGAACCGGATGCGCCAATCCGGCGGGAACGGCGGGCACCGTCATGTACAACCACGACAACCATGTCATGCAATATTGCAACAGCGGCGTGTGGGTCGCGATGGGGCCGCTGGGCAATGCCGGCGCGGGCACATGCAGCGGTCCCTCGGCCAATGAAGGCGCCATGTTCTACAATTCGACGCTCAACACGATGGAATATTGCAACGGCACCAGCTGGGTGGCCATCGGGCCGCTGTGAGGGGCTTGCGGCGCCGCTGCGGCGGACGTATAAGACATCATGAAAGCGTTTCTTAAATTCCTGTTGATGGCAGATCTCGGTTTTCTTCTCGGCGGCGAACTGGCCATCTTGCAGGCGCATCACGGCTTTTCCGCCGCCGCGCCCAAAGCCGCCGCGGTCGGCACCGTGAAATCCGTGCCCGATCCCGATGCCAAAGAGCATATCGGCGGGCCGTTTTCGCTCGTCGACCAGACGGGCAGGGCGGTGACGGAAAAATCGTGGCCGGGGAAATACAAACTGGTCTATTTCGGCTTTACCCATTGCGACGACACTTGCCCCGCGACGCTGCAGAAGATCGCCGATGTCCTGCAACGGCTTGCGCCCGCGGCGGCGGCGAAGGTCGTGCCGTTGTTCATCACCGTCGATCCGGCGCGGGATGGCGTCATGGCGCTGGCGGAATACCTGCTGCGGTTTCACAGCCCCGCGCTCGTCGGCCTGACCGGCACGGCGGCGCAGATCGCGGCGGCGGAAAAAACCTACCATGTTTATGCGGGCGGCAAAGGCACGCCCGAAAGCCATTCGTCCTACGTGTACCTGATGTCGCCTGACGACACGCTCGCGCAGGTTTTTGATCAAGACATATCGGCTGCCGACCTGCAGGCGGGGATTAATAAATACGTAAAATAATTCCGCCCGCACGCATCTTTCCCGTCTTGAGACTATTTTTGTTGCGCACATATGAATTTATGTGTTAATTGCAGGGCGAAATTAAAGAACCTTGCGATGCACGCAACCAACCACCGGACCTCAAGAGGAAAAATTGACGGCCCAAATAGAAAATAATGATATTTCAAGGCGCTATGCTCACGCCTGCTTTTCCCTCGCGCGAGAAGGGAACCAGATCGAACCCTTGGCGGCAGACCTGAAATCGCTGCAGGTCATGCTCGAAGAATCGGCCGACCTGCGGAAATTTCTCGACAACCCCACCCTGCGCCGCACGGATCAGGAAAAGGCGCTGGCCGCCTTGGCGGAAAAAGCGGGCTTCTGCCCGCTGACGAAGAAGATCCTCGGCACGCTGGCGCACAAGCGCCGCCTGCCGATGCTGGCGGGCATCATCGCCGCCTTGCAGGGCGAAATCGCGGAGAGCAAGGGCGAGATCACCGCCGAAGTCACCGCCGCCGAAGAGCTTTCGCAGGAGCAGGCCGGACACATCGCCGCCGCGCTGAAGAAGTCGTTCGGCCGCACCGTCACGGTCGTGCTGAAGAAGGACGCGGCCATCATCGGCGGGCTGATCATCAGGGTCGGCTCCAAACTGATCGACAGTTCCGTGCGCGCGAAGCTCGACCGCCTGCACCGCGCGCTGAAAAATCCGAACGCATCGCAAGACAAAAAGAAAAAGAGAGAGGTAGCCTAAAGTGGAAATCAGAGCAGCAGAGATTTCATCCATCCTGAAAGACCAGATCGCCAATTTCGGCGCCCATGCCGACGTGGCCGAAGTGGGACAGGTCGTCTCCGTCGGCGACGGCGTGGCGCGCGTTTACGGCCTTGATAAAGTGAAGGCCGGCGAAATGGTCGAGTTCCCCGGCGGCATCAAGGGCATGGCGCTCAACCTCGAAAACGACAACGTCGGCGTGGTCATTTTCGGCGACGACCGCGACATTAAAGAAGGCGACACCGTGCGCCAGACCGGCGAAATCGTCTCCGTTCCCGTCGGCAAGGGCCTGCTCGGCCGCGTCGTCGACGCGCTCGGCAATCCCATCGACGGCAAAGGCCCGATCAAGGCGACGGAAGAGCGCCGCGTCGACGTGAAGGCTCCCGGCATCATCGCGCGCAAATCCGTGCACGAGCCGATGCAGACGGGCATCAAGGCGCTTGACGCGCTGGTGCCGGTCGGCCGCGGCCAGCGGGAACTGATCATCGGCGACCGCCAGACCGGCAAGACCGCCATCGCCATCGACACGATCCTCAACCAGAAGGAAATCAACAAGGGCACGGACGAAAAGAAGAAGCTCTATTGCGTCTACGTCGCCGTCGGCCAGAAGCGCTCGACCGTGGCGCAACTCGTCAAGACGCTCGAAGACAACGGCGCGCTGGAATATTCCATCGTCGTCGCCGCGACGGCCTCCGAGCCCGCGCCGCTGCAATATCTCGCGCCCTACACCGGCTGCACGATGGCGGAATATTTCCGCGACAACGGCATGCACGCGCTCATCGTTTATGACGACCTGTCAAAGCAAGCCGTCGCTTATCGCCAGATGTCGCTGCTGCTGCGCCGCCCGCCGGGCCGTGAAGCTTATCCCGGCGACGTGTTCTATCTCCACTCGCGCCTGCTGGAGCGCTCGGCCAAGCTGAACGACGATCTCGGCGCGGGTTCGCTCACCGCTCTTCCGGTCATCGAAACGCAGGCGGGTGACGTGTCCGCCTACATCCCGACCAACGTGATCTCGATTACCGACGGGCAGATCTTCCTCGAAACCGGCCTGTTCTACAAGGGCGTGCGCCCGGCGATTTCCGTCGGTCTGTCGGTTTCCCGCGTCGGTTCCGCCGCGCAGACCAAAGCCATGAAACAGGTCGCGGGCACGATCAAGCTCGACCTCGCGCAGTTCCGCGAGATGGAAGCCTTCGCCCAGTTCGCCTCCGACCTCGACGCCTCGACGCAGCAATTGCTCGCGCGCGGCACGCGCCTGACCGAGCTTCTGAAGCAGCCGCAATACAGCCCGCTGCCGTTCGAGGAGCAGGTCGTGTCGATTTTTGCGGGCGTGAACGGTCACCTCGATAAAGTCGCCGTTTCCGACGTCAACGCCTTCGAAGCGCAATTGCTCAACGCGGTGCGCGGCCACGGCGCGGCCCTGCTGAAATCGATCCGCGACGAGCAGAAGATCACCGACGATACCAGGGCGAAGCTCAACGCCTTCATCGCCGATTTCGCCGCCACGTTCACTTCGGGGAAGAAGGCCGCCTGAAGCATGCCCAGCCTGAAGGAGTACAGAAACAGGATCGCCAGCGTGAAGTCCACGCGCAAGATCACCTCGGCCATGAAGATGGTCGCGGCGTCGAAACTGCGCCGCGCCCAGATTCAGGCGGAGGCGAGCCATCCGTATGCCGCCAAGATGTTCGACATGCTGAGCCGCCTCGTCGCCAAGATCAATATCGATGACAGCTCGCCCTTCCTGCTCGCGGGCACGGGCAATCAGGACACGCACCTGCTGGTGGTGATCACGTCCGACCGCGGCCTCTGCGGCGGCTTCAACGGCTCCATCGTCCGCAAGGCGCGCGCACAGATCCGCGAACTGCTCGACAAGAACAGGGACGTGAAGATCATCTGCGTCGGCCGCAAGGGGCGCGACGTTTTGAAGCGCGAATATGCGAGCAAGATTGTTCATACCTTCGAAGGTCTCGGCAAAAAGCGCCTGACCTTCGCCGATGCCATGGAAGTTTCGCACTTCATCATGGACATGGGCGCGCGGCGCGAATTCGACGTGTGCAGCGTGCTGTTCAACCAGTTCAAGTCCGTGATCGCGCAAGTGCCGACCGCGACGCAGCTCATCCCCTTCTATGTGCCGGAAAAAGCGGAGCATGTGGCGGCGGAGCCGGAAGCGGTCTATGAATTCGAGCCGGACGCGGAATACATCCTGAAAGACCTTCTGCCGCGCAATTTGTCGGTGCAGATTTTCCGTGCGCTGCTGGACAGCGCCGCGGGCGAGCAGGCCGCGCGCATGACCGCGATGGACAACGCATCGCGCAACGCCGAAGACCTGACCAAGAAGCTGACGCTCCGCTACAACCGGGCGCGCCAGGCTGCCATCACCAAAGAACTGATCGAAATCGTGTCGGGCGCCGAAGCGCTCTAGACCGACCAGAGATTTAAGGAAGAGAGAGACGAAATGGCCAACAACGTTTTTGGGCGCGTGACGCAGGTTCTGGGCGCGGTTGTCGACGTGCAGTTCGACGGCGACCTCCCGGCGATCTTGAACGCGCTGACGGTCAATATCGGCGGCCAGAAGGTCGTTCTCGAGGTTGCCCAGCAGCTTGGCGAGAACACCGTCCGCACCATCGCCATGGACACCACCGACGGCCTCGTCCGCGGCGCCGAAGTGACGGATACCGGCGCGCCGATCTCGGTGCCCGTGGGCCCCGGCACGCTCGGCCGTATCATCAACGTCATCGGCGAGCCGGTGGACGAGCGCGGCCCGGTCGAGGCGACCAAGTATTCGCCGATCCACCGTCCGGCCCCGGAATTCGTCGACCAGGCGACCGAGACCTCGGTCCTCGTCACCGGCATTAAGGTCATCGACCTGCTGGCCCCGTACGCCCGTGGCGGCAAGATCGGCCTGTTCGGCGGCGCCGGCGTGGGCAAGACCGTGCTGATTCAGGAACTGATCAACAACATCGCCAAGGGCCACGGCGGTGTGTCGGTGTTCGCCGGCGTCGGCGAGCGTACCCGCGAGGGCAACGACCTCTATCACGAGTTCATTGAATCCGGCGTTATCAAGATCGACGAGCCGGGCTCCAAGGCAGCCCTGGTCT
>JAGXAX010000140.1 GCA_018971405.1 Alphaproteobacteria bacterium
ATTGGGAAAAAGGCCATGCCGATCAGTCATCTCTTCAACAGGGTTCCGAGTGCCAAAAGCCTGATCAAGGCGGTCAAGGGCGACGATCCCGTGACCGTGAGCAGGCTCCTCGCCCGCGGGGCGGACGCCAACGCGGCCGATCCGGACGGCAGTTCGGTGCTGATCCTCGCCGCCTACGGCAACAATCCGCTCCTCGTGCAAATGCTGGTCCTCGCCGGCGCCGACGTCCATCATAAAAACCGCTACGGCACCACGGCGCGGATGTATGCCGCGATGGGCGGCTACAGGGGCGTCGTGGAGATTCTCGACCGCGCGGGCGCCGCGCCGGTTCTCCCGCCGCAGGAGGAAGAAAAACCCGCGCGGCCCGTGCCGCCGCCGAAATGGCGGATCTGAACCGCCGCCGCTACTTCAAATCCACGCCGTAAAACTCAAGCTGCCACTTGATCTCGGTGGGACTCATGGGATAGTCCGTGCCGCCCTTGGCATACATGAAGTCGCGCGGCGGAAGATGCGCATAACTATGCTGCAGCTCGACGGCGACGCGCATCGGCAATCCCGCCTTCCAGCACAGCGCGACGATCGGCTTGGCCGAACCCGCGCCCAGCATCTTCTCCACCACGATGGGATGGATGCCGCTCAGGCCGCTCAGCGCCAGCAGCACGAATTTATGGTCGTTCCATGACAAGGCGTCGGTGATGACGCCGGGCGTGAGATGGCCCGCCTTGACGTAGCGCGCGAGCTTGGCCTCGGGCGTTTCCTCCGCGCCGTCGCCGCCGCGGAAGGCGATGCGGCGTTTGACGATGTCGGCGATCTCCGCGCGCGTCTCGGGGTCGAAGTCGTCGCGCCGCGCCAGCACGTCCAGCACCGCCTGGCTGACGAAGCCCGCGAAACGCTGCGCGAGGTCGAGCGAAAGTTCCTTGCGTACGGCGATGTCCTCGTGCCAGTCGGGATAGTCGCGGGATTTCTCGATGATCTTCAAAAGCAGTTCCTTGGTGAACTGCGCGCCCTTGTTCTTGATCAGCGCGAGGCTTGCGGGGATGTCGTTCGCGCCGATGACGGCCTCCGACACGCGCGGGCTCACCGCCGGACGGTTCGCCACCGCCGCCACCGCCCAGCCCGACGGATGGTCGGCGAGTATTTCCAGCAAATCTTCATCCGACAGCGCAAGGCAAAAGCGCAAAATCGGCTCGGAAACCTCGCGCTCCACGTCGCGCGCCAGCTGCCCCACGACCTTCGGCGGCGCCTTGGCATGGTCTTTCAGCGCGGTCGAAAGCGCGCTGCGGATCTTCAGCACCTCGTCGTGCGCCAGCACGCTCAGGGCCTGCACGGCATAGGCATAGAGCTGACCGTGCTTTTCCGCCGACAAATCCGGCAGCAGTTCCACCAGCCTTGCGGCCAGCGCGAGCCGCACGTCGGGGCTTTTGTCGTTGGCAAGCAGAGCGCTCGCCTGCACCGGCGTCGACTTGTTGACCGCGACGGCGCGGCGCACGTTCGGGTCGGCATCCTTCGCGAGGAAATAGAGCGCCTCGGGGTGCGTGTCCGCGTTCTCCGCGATCTGCAGCCGCTCCGCAGGCGTGCCGCTTGCGAGGATGAGCTTCTGCCTTTCGTAGAGCTTCTTGTCGCGCGCGAACATCTTTTTCAGGAATTTCAGCATCACCTTCTCCTGTATTCTTTCGACTGCATCTCAACGAGGCGGCTCGCCGTACGCCTGAAGATCTCCGCATTGTCCTCCCCGCGATACAGCTCGGCGGGCGGCGCGGCGGCCGACATCACCAGCTTCGCGCGATGATCATACACCGTATCGACGAAAGTGACAAAGCGCGCCGTGGCGTCGCGGCGGTCGTCGCCGAGGCGCGGCACGTCGCGGACGATGAAAACGCCGAACCTTTTCACCAGTTCCAGATAATCCAGCGCGCTTTTCGGCTCGCCGCACAGCTGCTCGAACGTGAAGGCGGCGACGTTCCGCGCGGCGGCGGGCACATGGATGACGCGTTCCTTGACCGTGAAATCGGCCGGCGCGGCGGGCGCGTCTCCGGCCAGATTTTTGAAAATCCCGTCCATCTCCCGCGCCGCGTCGGCGTCGTGCGGCCAGAAGTAGAGCTGCCGCCCGCGCAGCGCGGAGAGCCGGTAATCTTTTTCGCCGGAAAAACGGAAGACGTTCAGATTTTCCTTCAAAAGCGCGATGAACGGCAGGAAGCGGTCGCGCTGCAGGCCGTCCTTGTAAAGGTCGTCCGGCGCGACGTTGGACGTCATCACGCACACCACGCCGCGTTTGAACAGCGCCGTGAACAGCCGCCCGAGGATCATCGCGTCGGCGACGTCGCGTACCTGAAACTCGTCGAAGCACAGTAGTGCCGTCTCGCCCGCGGTCTTGTCCGCGAAAGAGATCAGGTCGCTGTCGAGGCTTTTCTTGCTCTTGGCCGCCGCGCGCGCAGCGTGCAGAAAATCATGCACCTCCAGCATGAAAGCGTGAAAATGCACGCGGCGCTTTTTCTCCGCCGGCGCCTGAGCAAAGAACAAATCCATCACCAGCGACTTGCCGCGCCCGACGTCGCCGTAAAAATAATATCCTTTCGGCGTCTTGTTGCCGAAGATCCCGCGCGGCGCCTTGAGCGCTTCGCCCAGCGCCGCCAGCGCCGAAACCGCCCGCGCCTGATCGGCGTCGGGCTGCAACGCGCCCGCTTCCAGTTTCTCGCGGTAAATATCCTGTATTTTTGTCATAAGAAATTAAAGCGCGATCCCTTGAACAAAAACGATAAGAGTATAAAGTATACACTTCCAGAAAAAACTTAACCCCACCCGAGGAGAGACAAAATGAAACACTGCAAAGACGGCGCCTGCAAGAAAGCCTTCGAACAGAAATGCGCCAAAGATGCCTGCTGCACCGGCGAAAAGAAAGAAAAAGGCTGCTGCGCGCCGAAACAAGGCCAGAAAGACGGCGGCTGCTGCACGCCGAAAGACAAGCCCCACAAGTGCGGCTGAGCGGCCGGCTTCAGGTTTTCATATCCCGCAAAAAGGCTCAATCCCCTCTTGAGAAGAAAGACGCGGGATGCCATAGTGCTTGATCCTGAAAACTTGGAAAAAAACTGTATTTTAAAGGAGAATCACGATGAAATGCCCCTTCAAAAACCTCAAGACCCCTTTCTGCAAGAGCAGCGCCAAAAACGAAGGCAAGTGCCCTGAAAAGGCCAAGCACCCGCACCTGCACAGCATCGCCAAGCACCTGAAGTTCAAAAAAGGCTGATCGCTTTTTGACTTTTGAAAGAAGCCCCTGATGATTTTTCAGGGGCTTTTTTTATGCGCCGAACGCCGCGGGCGTGGGCGCTTTGCCCTGAGCGGCGCCGGTTTCGCGTTCGAGGCCGGATTGCCGCTTGCATTGTCGTTTGTTACCGTTTTTTCCGCCGCGGGGGAGAAGGCCGCGGCCAGCTTATCCGGCGTGATCAGGACGAGCGAGCTGTCGGGCGCGGCGACGGGGGCTCCCTTCACGCCCATTTTTTTTGCGAGAACCGAAGCCTGCGCGAACGCCTTGCGGAGGCTGCCGCGCGGCACGGCGTTGTTCGCCGTTTCCAGCGCACGGCTGTAGAGCGTGTCTTCCCGGCGCGCGAGGAATTTGTGCGCCGCCGCCGCGCCTCTGACGCCGGCATAGCTGACGACCCCGCCAACGATGCCGGTGGCGATCACCGCCGCCGTGCCGACGCTCATCGCGAGCAAAGGCACGCCCGCCGCAATGCCGCCCACGGCCGCCAGCACGCCCGGCACGCCCGGCACGAAGGCCGAAAGCAGGTGCCCGCCGACAAAAAACAATGCGCCCATGCCGATAAAGGCGATCGTCTTCATCAGCGGCGAAGAGAAGCGGGCCAGCACCCGGCCGACCGCCCGCTTGGCGCGCGCGCTGCGGCCGTCGCCTTGCGTCTGGGAGAGTTTATGCGCCAGATGGTTCAGGCCGATGATGCCGATGACCGTCGCGTAGAGCGCCACCGTCGCGCCGATGCTGATGGCGCTGATCACCGCGAGCTTGGCCGCCAGCGGCGCGCCCGCCGCCATGCCCACCTGAAAGCCGGTCAGTTCCAGCGACAGGGCGGCGTCGGTCTTGATCGCCTGCGATATCTTTTCCTTCTCATAGCGCAGCAGCGTCTCCTTGCCGCCAAGGCGCGCGCGCATAAGCTCTTCCTGATGAAGCGCGTGCTCCTTGCGGTTCTTCCGCGCCTCCAGCCGCTTGACGCCTTCGTAGGCGATGTAAGCGCCGCTGCCGATGCACAGCGGCATCACCGCCCACGGCGCAAAGGCGGCGATCGCGAACGTCGTGGGGATGAAATAGAGAAGCTTGTTGCGGAGCGCACCTTTGGCGACCTCCAGAACCACCGCCATCTCGTGGCGATGGTCGATCTTGATCTTCTCGTCATGCGCCCTTTCGATGTCGTCGATGAGGCCGCCGTGCGCGAGCTTGGTCGCCTTCTCGACGCCGATCTCCTCGAGGCCGGAACCGCCGTCCAGCATCGACCCGATATCATCCAAAATGGCCAGTAATCCGCTTGCCGACATGACGGCGTCCTTTGTTCTTCGTTCCTGAACTTCGGTGCCAGACTAACGCCGTCTTCGATTTCCCGTCCAGCGAACGGACGCAAATAAACGGATTATTATTGCGGTGCAGCAAAACGATTCCTAAAATTTCAAGGACGGGCGGAAAAACGCAACTTCTTTTTTTACCCCGCACAAAACCCGCCGGCGACTCGGCAAAAAGCGTCGCTTTTTAAAAAATATCTTTATTTTTCAATATGTTGATCGTTATACGGGCAGCGCCGCCACGGCCCGCTGCCCGCCCATCACAGGGGAGAC
>JAGXAX010000141.1 GCA_018971405.1 Alphaproteobacteria bacterium
GGACATTTCGGTCATACGCGCTCCGCGCCCGCGCTGCAGGCGGGGCTGCCTGTCGGCAGGGCGGGGATGACGCCGAAGCTGTTCTGTCAGGCGGCCGACCGCGCGGGCTTCAAGGCGCGGATCGTCAAGCGGCCGCTGGACAAAATCCCGCCCGAGGTCGCGCCCGCCGTCATCGTCACCAAAGGAAAAAAGGCCCTCGTCCTGCTGCAGCGCGCGGGCAGGGACATGTGCGTCACGCTCGACCCCGTGACGCGGGAGGAGAAAAGCGTCAGCATCAGGGAACTGTCGAAAGACTATTCCGGCTACTGCATCTACATCCGGCCGAACCACCAAAGCGACGGCGGCGAGGGAACGCCCCTGTCGCAGCACTGGTTCTGGGGCAACGTGATCGAGAACAGGGACATCTACATGCGCGTGGCCGCCGCCGCGCTGCTGATCAACATCTTCGCGCTCACCAGCCCGATCTTCTCGATGAACTTTTACGACCGCGTGCTGCCGAACAATGCGTTCTCCACCGGCTGGGTGCTGGTGATCGGCGCGAGCTCCGTCTATCTTTTCGACATCCTCATCCGCACGCTGCGCGCCTATTTCATCGACGTCGCGGGCCGCCGCTTCGACGTCATCATCGCGCAAAAGCTGTTCAGCCAGGTGCTGGACGTGCGGCTCGGCAGCCGCCCCGGCTCGATCGGCGCCTTCGCCAACAATCTCAAGGAGTTCGATTCCCTGCGCGATTTTTTCAATTCGGCGACGATGACGGCTTTGGTGGATTTTCCGTTCTCGCTGCTGTTCGTCGTGGCTATCTGGATGATCGCGGGATGGGATTTCGCCCTGCTGGTGCTGGTTTTCTATGCGATCGTGCTGTTGACGGGCTACCTGATGCAGCTGCCCGTGCGGCGCAAGGTGCACCAGGCGATGAAGACGGGCGAGCAGCAGCACGGGCTGCTGGTCGAGGCGCTCGGCAACCTCGAGACGATCAAGGGCATCGGCGGCGAGGGGCATATCCGCGCCAATTACGCGCATTGCGTCGCCCGCGCGTCCGAGGCCGGGCAGCAGTCGCGGTTCTATTCCGGCATGGTGGTGAACTTCTCCGGCTTCATCCAGCAAATGTCCGCCGTCATCATCATGCTCGGCGGCATGTTCGCCATCCAGCACCGGACGATGACGGAGGGCGCGCTGATGGCCTGCATCATTCTCGGCGCGCGCGCCATCGCGCCGGTCGGGCAGATGGCAGCGCTCATCAACCGCTACCATCAGGCGCGCTCGGCCTACCGCACGCTCGACGGCGTCATGCAGCAGCCGGTGGAGCGCCCGCGAGACAAGAAGTTCCTGCACCGCCCGCACCTCAAAGGACATTTCCAGTTTCACGACATGGTTTTCTCCTATCCCCGCGCCGGACGCCCCGTGTTGCAAAACGTCAACGTCGACATCAACCCCGGCGAAAAGGTGGCCATCGTCGGGCGCATCGGCTCGGGCAAGAGCACGCTGGTCAAGCTGATGGTCAATTTCTTCGAGCCGACGTCTGGCACGATCCTCGTCGACGGGACGGACATCCGCCAGATCGACCCCGCCGACCTGCGCCGCAACGTCGCCTACATGGGGCAGGACACGGTGCTGATGAGCGGCACGATCCGCGAGAACATCGTGATGGGGCACCTTCGCGCCACGGACGAGGAGGTGCTGAAAATCGCCGAACTGACGGGCGTGCACGATTTCGTCCGCCGCCATCCCATGGGCTACGATGCGCCAGTGGGCGAGCGCGGGGACGGCCTTTCCGGCGGGCAGCGGCAGTCGGTGGCGCTGGCGCGCACGCTCATCATGGATACGCCGGTGGTCATCCTCGACGAGCCGACCAATGCGATGGACACGGCGACGGAGAACGCGATTCTCAATAATCTGGAGCCGTTCATCAGGAACAAGACGTTCATCCTCGTGACGCATAAGCCCGCGCTGCTGAAGGTCGTCGACCGGCTGATCGTGCTCGACAACGGCCGCGTCGCCGCCGACGGCCCGCGCGACGAGGTGCTGCAGGCGCTGAACGCGGGCAAAATCACCGTGCCGAAGGATTGACGGACATGACGGACATGGAAAGCGAAGATCTGGAATTCATGTCGGAGCTCGAGGCGGCGGCGCACCTCAAGCCCAGCCGCGCGGCGCAGGCGTTTCTCGCCGCCGTCGTCCTGCTGGTGGTCTGGATGTTCGCGTGGATGGCCAATTCGAGCATCGACGAGCAGGTGCGCGGCACGGGGCAGGTCATGCCCTCCGGCGACGTGCAGGTGGTGCAGAGCCTTGACGGCGGCATCGTCTCCGCGATCATGGTGCATGAGGGCGATACCGTGAAAAAAGGGCAGGTGCTCATGCGCATCGCCGACGTGCAGTATGCCTCCGAGGGGCAGAGCATCGCTGCGCAGAAAGCCGCACTGGAGGCGCGGGAGGCGCGGCTGCAGGCGGAATCCGCCGGCGCGAAGTTCGAGATCCCGCCGGATGTGGCCAAAAACTTCCCCGACATCGCCGCGAATGAGGAAAAGCTCTACCAGTCGCGGCAGGACGAGCTTTCCACCGCGCTCAACATCATACAGGACCAGGTGCAGGAGGCCACGGCCAATCTGGCGGAGGTGCGCTCCAGCATCGCGCAGCTGACGAAAAGCAAGGCGCTGCTGCAAAAGCAGGTCGATATCGACAAAAGGCTCGCCGCCGCCAAGGCCATCCCCGAGATCGAGCTGATCAAGGACGAGCGCGAACTGAACGACACCTCGGGCAACCTCTCCAGCGCCTACGACAGCGAGCAGTCCCTGCAGGCGAAGCTGCGCGCCGCCAACAGGAAGGAAAGCGAGAAGAAGGGCGCGTTCCGCTCCGACGCCCTTGGCCAGATGAACGACACGGAAGCGAAGCTCTCCGCGCTGACGGCGAACCTTCAGTCGGTCAACGACAAGGTCAACCATGCCGAACTCCGCGCGCCTGTCGACGGCGTCGTGCAGCAGGTGAACGTCAAGACGGTCGGCGGCGTCATCCAGCCCGCGCAGAAGCTGGTCGAGATCGTGCCGCTGAATGAAAGCCTCGTCATCCGCGCGCGCATCGCGCCGAAGGACGTCGCGTTCCTCCGCCCGGGGCAGAAGGTCAAGGTGCGGATCACGGCCTATGATCCGGAGATCTACGGCACTCTCGACGGCAAATTGATCCGCATCAGCCCCAACACCATTGAGGACAGCCGGGGTCGCGCCTTTTTCCAGATCGACGTGCGTACCGACAAGAACTACCTCGGCACGAAGAATGCGCCTTACCGCATCTTCTCCGGCATGGTGGCCGAGACGGACGTGATCGTCGGGCGGCGCACGCTGCTGACGTACCTTCTTAAGCCGGTTTTGCGCACGAAGGACCGTGCCTTTACGGAGCAGTAGCCATGCTCAGGCTCGTTTCCAACAGGCTGGTGCAGATCGTCCTGCTGCTGACGCTGCTGGCGGGGCTGGTGTTTTTGTGCCTGCAGGATCCAGCCTTCATCCGGCAGGCGCGGCAGCTCACTTTCGACGCCTACAACCGGATGATGCCGCGCCCGCCGGGGAGCGGCGTGGTAATCGTCGACATCGACGAGGCCTCCTTGCGCGATTACGGCCAGTGGCCGTGGCCGCGCACGCTGGTCGCGCAAATTCCCGAAGCGCTGAAAAAGATGGGCGCCAAGGCCATCGCCTTCGACATGGTTTTCGCCGAGCATGACCGGACGTCGCCCGCGCGCATCGCCCGTGACCTGCCGCAAACGGCGGCACTGGCGCCGGTGGCGCGGAAACTCGAAGCATTGCCGGACAACGACGCGCTCTTCGCCAAAAAAATCGCGGAGACGGGCAACGTCGTCATCGGCTTCGTGACAGCCACGCACGGGCAGAAGACGAACGGCCGGCCGACGCTCAAGGCCGCCTTTCTTGATGACGGAGTAAACCCTGATCCGCAAAAATTCATCCTCTCCTATCCGTATTTCACGACGTCGCTGCCCGCCATCGTCGCGGCCTCCGCGGGCGAGGGGAGTTTCACGATGTCGCCTGACCAGGACGGCATTGTCCGGAAAGTGCCGCTGCTGATCGGCCAGCGGCTGCCGGACGGGCAGGTCAGGATGTATCCGTCACTCGCTCTGGAGGCGCTGCGGGTTGCCGACGGCAAAATCGTTTACAAGGTCAAGAGCTACGGCCAGCGCATCGCGCAGGGCTATGGCATCCAGAGCGTCGGCGTGGGCGACTACACTGTCCCGACGGATTCCGCCGGACGGATGCGCGTCTATTACGCGGGCCACAGGCACTGGCGGCCTTTGTATATTCCGGCGTGGAAAGTATTGCAGCATGATCCTTCGGTGAAAAATCTTGTAAAAGGAAAAATCGTGCTCGTCGGCACGTCGGCGATCGGCCTTTATGACCTGCGGTCTTCGCCGCTGAACGCCGTGCTGCCGGGGGTCGAGGTCCACGCCGAGGCGCTCGAGCAGATCCTTGGCCGCCAGTTCCTGATCCGGCCTGGCTACTTCAACGGGCTCGAGCTGTGCGTGACGGTGGCGATCAGCCTCGGCATCATCTTCCTCGCGCCGTTCGTCGGCACGGGGATGCTGGCGCTGATCGTGACGCTGCTGCTTGGCGCCGGCATCGACGCCGCGCTCTACGCCTACGCGCATTACCGGCTTTTGTTCGCGCCGGTTTATCCGTCGCTTTCGGTCGTCATCATCTTCATCGTCTCGTCCATCCTGACGAACCTGCGTTCCGAAACGGAGCGGCGCGCCATCCGCGACGCCTTCGGCCACTACGTCGCGCCCGCGCTGCTCGAGGAGCTGACCCGCGACCCCGACAAGCTGAAGCTGGGC
>JAGXAX010000142.1 GCA_018971405.1 Alphaproteobacteria bacterium
AATTTTTCTCCTGGGACGACGGGCGCCTGAAAAACAGCTCCTACGACACGGACACCGGCTTCGGCCTGCGCTCCGTCGCGGGAGAAAGCTTCGGCTTCGCCCATTCGTCGGAGATGACGGAGGCGGCGTTAAGGCGCGCGGGCGAAACGGTGCGCGCGACGCAACAGGGCTATGCGGGCAAGATGGATCTCAACCCGCAAAAAACCAACCGCCAGTTATACGTGGACGACAACCCCCTGCCCCTCGTGCCGTTCGAGGACAAGATCAAGCTCCTGCAGGACATCGACTCTTATGCCCGCGCCAAAGATCCGCGCGTGAAGCAGGTTTCCATCGCGCTCGCCGGTTCGTGGAACGCCGTGCAGGTTTTGCGCTCCGGCGGCCACAAGGCCGCCGACATCCGCCCGCTGGTGCGCCTCAACGTCACGGTCTACGTGGACGACGGCAGCGGCCGCATGGAAGAAGGCTATACGGGTCTTGGCGGACGTTATACATACGATCATCTTTTCAAGCAAAAAACGTGGCAAGCCGCCGTGGACGAAGCTTATCGGCAAGCGGCCGTCAACCTCTCCTCAATCGCGGCACCGGCGGGCGAGATGGTCGTCGTGCTCGGCTCCGGCTGGCCCGGCATTCTGCTGCACGAGGCGATCGGCCACGGCCTCGAAGGAGATTTCAACCGCAAGGGAACGTCGGCTTTTTCCGGCCTGATCGGCAAGCAGGTCGCGGCGAAGGACGTCACCGTCATCGACGACGGCACGATCCCCGACCGGCGCGGCTCGATCACCATCGACGACGAAGGCACGCCCTCGCAACGCAACGTGCTGATCGAGAACGGCATCCTTGTCGGCTATTTGCAGGACCGCATGAACGCGCGGCTGATGGGCGGCAAATCGACCGGCAACGGACGGCGTGAATCTTATGCCGACCACCCCATGCCGCGCATGACCAACACCATGATGCTCGGCGGCAACCACAGCCCCGATGAAATCCTCAAATCCGTGAAAAAGGGATTGTATGCCGTCAGCTTCGGCGGCGGACAGGTGGACATCACCTCGGGCAAGTTCGTCTTCTCGGCGACGGAAGCCTATATGATCGAGAACGGCAAGGTCGGCTCAGCCGTCAAGGGCGCGACACTGATCGGCAACGGGCCGGACGTTCTCACCAAAGTCAAAATGGTCGGCAACGACATGGCGCTCGACGAAGGCGTCGGCACCTGCGGCAAGGACGGGCAAAGCGTGCCCGTCGGCGTCGGCCAGCCGACCTTGCGCGTGGACGGATTGACAGTCGGGGGGACAAAGACATGACGGGACATATCACCTTCATCACGCCGATTTATGCGGGCTTCTTCGGCATCCTGCTGGTCATGCTGTCCAAAAGGGTCACGCGCCTGCGCCGTCAGTACGAAAACAACAATAAAATGCGTGAATCCGGCCATAACGAACTGAACGCGGCCGTCCGCGCGCGCGACAACATCGTCGAATACGTGCCTTATGCCCTGCTCCTGATGTGGATGCTGGAAACGATGCAGTTCGGCCCGCGCCTCATCCACGCTTGCGGCATCCTGCTGGTTGTCGCCCGTCTGGCGCATCTGCATGGGCTGAGCCAGCCCGGCGGCGACGGACTGGGGCGCCGGCTGGGTAACAATCTCACCTGGCTGCACATTATCTTATGCAGCTTGCTGTGTTTCGCAGGGGCCTTCGGACTGCTCGTCTGACTTCATACGTAATTAAATTATAAAAAATATTTTGTTGACATATTTATAATTTCCGCTTACTTTTTCCCTACATCAAAAATTCTATGAAGGAAGTGAACATGGCGCGTCCAGATCTTTCGGCTCATATGGTGGGAATTCTTGTCAAAGACAATGGCGCATTACGGCTTCAGCCTTGCCACAAAAGAGAAAGATCAAAGCTTTATATACTGAATTCATTAGGAAATTCCGGCGCAAAAGAAGGTGATATCGTCGTCGTCGAGCGCCTTCCCGGCATAAAAGGCGCCCCCAAAGTTGATGTCACACGCGTTTTGGGGCAAAGGACAAGCCCGGGAATTCTGACGACAATAAGCATTTTAGAACATGGCCTTAAGGAAGAATTCTCCTCCGCTGCATTAAATGATGCGAAAGCCATGACCGTTCCCGATCTCGGGAACCGCGAAGATCTGCGCAATATCCCGCTGGTCACCGTCGATGGCCCCGATTCCCGTGATTTCGACGATGCCATATTCGCGGAACATACGGCCGACGGCGGCATGCACCTGATCGTCGCGATTGCCGACGTTTCATGGTACGTCCGCCCCGGCAGCGCCCTTGATAAGGTCGCATATGAGCGCGGCAACTCCACCTACCTGCCCGACCGCGCCGTGCCGATGCTGCCGGAAGACCTTTCCAACGGCCTATGCTCTCTGAAACCCCATGTCGACCGCGCCGTCATGGCCGCACATCTGTGGATCGACAAGGACGGCAACCTGACCAAAAAGAAAATCACCCGCGGCCTGATGCGCTCCGCCGCGCGCCTCACCTACACGCAGTTGCAGGCCGCGCAGGACGGCAAGCCGGACGCGACCACCGCCCCGCTGATGAATACCGTCGTCACGCCTCTCTATGAAGCCTATGCAATCCTCAAAAAAGCCAGCCAGAACCGCGGCGCGCTCGACCTCGCCCTGCCCGAATACAAGGCGCAGGTGAACGACAAGGGCGAGACCGTCACGGTCGCGGCGTCGGACAACGCGGAAAGCCATCAGGTCATCGCCGAGTTCATGATCCTCGCCAACGCCGCCATCGACCAGCTGCTGGACGAAGCGCATGCCCCCTGCGTCCACCGCAGCCATGCGCCGCCGCCGGAAAAGAAACTGGCCGTTTTGCGCGAACAGCTGAAAGCCGCCGGCATCGATGCGCCGGAAGACACGATCAAGAGCGCCCTCGATTTCAAGGACGTGACGGAAAAGGCGCGCGCGCTGCCCGCGGAAAAGGCCGTGGAAATCATCCAGAACATCGCCCGCGCGCAGTCGAAGGCGAAATACGACACGCAGGAGCCGAGCCATTTCGGCCTCGCGCTGGAACGCTACGCGCACTTCACGTCACCCATCCGCCGCTACGCCGACCTGCTCAACCACCGCAGCCTGGCCGAAGCCTTCAACCTCGGCGCGGGCGGGCTCGACGCCGCGCAGAAAGGCCGCCTTGACGACATGGCCGCGCATATCAACGATACGGAACTGCGCTCCGTGAAGATCGAGCGCTCCGCGGACGACCGCTACGCCGCGGACTACCTCTCCAAACAACCATCCCGCGACTTCAAGGGCCACATCACGGGCGTCATCGGCGGCGGGGTGTTCATCCGCCTCGACGGCATCGGCTGCGAAGGCATGCTGCCCGTCAAGTTTCTGCCGAAAGAGCAATATGAATTCGATCAGGGCAAAAAGACCCTGACCGGCGCAAGCAGCGGCCATGTGTTCCGGTGCGGAGATGAAATGACCGTCCGCGTGAAGACGGCCGACGGCCTCTCCGGCGCGATCCTTCTGGCGCCCGCCAACGACAACAAGGCCGCTTCCGCCGCGCCGCAACCGAAGAACCGCCATAAAAACAAATATAAACCGCACTAAGCCAAAGGATACGGACGGCCATGAAAAAAGTTTCGGCGGACACCATCACAGAGTTGACGGCTTCCGCCGCAACGGTTGCGGGCGCGGGCGGAACGCCGCCGACCACGGAAGAACTGATCGACAAGGTTCGCGCCTCCTTAAGGGCGAAGGCCAAGGCCCTTTCCGCCTCCGGCCAGCGCGCGCAGGAAACCGCACCGCCGTCGCAGGAAGGCAAAAGGACGGCGTTCGACATCTCCTACGGTGACGCAGCCAGAAACCTCGCGCAATTCGAGGAAATCCTCGCCAACGTGCCGAACGGCTTCCGCCTCGTGCCGGTTCTCTATACCACGATCAAGCATCAGCAAAACGCCCAGATATATTCGCAGTTCAAGTCGCACGTGCGTCCGGAGTTCCTGCGCTTTCTTGCCCGCGAGCATGCCGGAGAGCTGGTGGCGCTCGGCATCTGCCAGAAAGGCATCCGCCAGATGGCGCTGGGCCGCAAGCCTGTCGATGAGCGCAACAGGCCCTACGCCGTCAACATCGACCATATCATCGAGCGTTTCGGCGGCGGCAAGGCCTCGCTGACAAAAGAAGTTGACCCGCAAATGCCCCCGGGAAGCGCGCCGACGCACCTCACCAACCATTTCGCCAACCTCATGCTCATGCCGCTGGCCGTCCACGACCTGAAAAACCAGCTCAATGAGCTGCAGGGCGCCGCAAACACGCCTCTCGGCACGAGTAAATGGGTACTGATGATCGTGCCGGAAACCGGCCCCGGACACGCGGGCTATGTCGCGCAGCCGCAAACAAAGGCCCCGATTGTCGCCCCGTCGCGCGGCAATAGCGCGTCCAGCCGCCCGAGCGGCATGAGCGCCCTGCAAAAGACGACGGGCACCGCCTCGCGGCTCAACCGTCTTCTCGACGAGGCCCTCCGCACGGAAGGCGCTCAAAACATCAACCTCGCGCCCATGCTGGAAAGCATGGCATCAAGCCTCAAGGACGCCTTTAACGACTCCGCCACGCGGCACCATGATTTTCTTTCCTTCCAGAAGTTCTATGACGGAAGAAAATTTGCCGACCTGCGCGAAAAGCTGGAGGCCCTGCCTCCGGTGGAAACGGCAAAACTGCGCGATACGCTGCAATGGCTCGATGGCGAGATCAGCCGCCGTTTCAACCACGGCGCGGCAAACAGGCCCCCTGCGGACACGCCGTTTTCGCAACCGCA
>JAGXAX010000143.1 GCA_018971405.1 Alphaproteobacteria bacterium
CGCCGGAGACTGCCCCAGCTCTTCCGTGCAGATTTTTTTCCAGTCTTTTTCGCCGCGTTCGTCGGCGAGGGCTTTGGCCTTTTCCAGCGCGGCGAGCCACGGCGTGTTTTTATACTGCGCGCGGAGCATTTCCTTGGAGAGATGCATGCCG
Organism: Alphaproteobacteria bacterium; assembly: GCA_018971405.1. Lineage (GTDB taxonomy): Bacteria > Pseudomonadota > Alphaproteobacteria > Micavibrionales > UBA2020 > PALSA-926. The sequence continues at coordinate 152 of JAGXAX010000143.1, forward strand.
TCCAGCGTCAGACGCAGCTCGTCCGGCCCGATGGAATCGACCAGCATGAAACCGCGCGCGCCGTCTTTCTCTTCGGTGAAGGCGAACTCGAACTTGCCGTCCCATAAGGTCACGCCGATGCCGTCGAAGCAGTCTTTGAGATGCGTCGCCGCGTCCGCCGCCAGTTTGAGGAGATTTGCGAGTTCCGCTGCATTCAGCCCCGCAATTTCGGCGGCTTGCGCGCGGCTGATATAGCGGTCCTTGTTTTCAAGTTTGGTGGAGCACTCGATCACGGGATGCGCGAACATGTCGCCGGTTTGGGGCGCGGCGGCGCGGCCGATTTCCTTGCAATAAGAGGGATCGGCGGTGCGCTTCAGGAGAGAACTGCCCTCCGGCACGCCGAAGCGGAAGATCACTTCCAGCGGCACGAGCGCGTTGACGGGGCGGGATTGATAGCGCGCATAATCCCACACCAGCTTGCCGTTCTTCGTTTCGTCTTTCGGCTTGAAGACGTCCACCGGCTGCACGGAAAGGCAGCGGCCTTCTGGCCTGCCGAGGAGGTGGTGGCGCACGCCTTTCTTCCCCAGATAGTCGAAAAAGAACCATGCCAGAAACGCGAGGCTTTCGCCCTTGTGTTCCAGCAGGTCGGGCATCCGGCCCCAGTCATAGATCGAATAGCGGTCGGAATATTCGAAGATATAGGGTGAAACGCCAACCTTGCCGCGCACGTCCTTGACCGAACCTTTGTAAATGATCTCAGGCAGCATTTTTCTTCCCTTCCGCTTTGCGTTGTTCGTAGAGGCGCGCCGCCGCCGCGACGGCGTTGCGCGTGTTGTTGGCGCCGACCCAGAGCCCGCCGTGTTTCGCCCAGTCGAGTACCGTGAGATAGTTCTTCGCGTCCGCCGCCGCCTCTTTTTTGAAGAACGGCACATGGAGGCCGAAGGCCTGCGGGCGGATGTCTTCCGCACCGGCGACAAGGTAGACATTGAAGGCCGCGTCGTCCGGCGTGTTTGACGAAGTGACGGTCAGTCCCTTGTCCTGCGCGGCGATGCGGGATTTTTCGACGATGTCCCCGGCCTTGAGGCCCTCCGGCACGACGAAATGGACGTAAGACGTCGGTTGCGCCGCCTGCCATTGATCAAGGAATCCGACGATCGCCCCCGTCCTGTCCGGCCCGCAGGCGAGCACCGGCACGCCCGGCGGCATCTGCGCGATGGAGGCGAGACTGTCGAGGCCGCCGAACTGCGAATTCACCGGCACGCCGAAGACCGGCAGTTTCGTGAGAGCGGCGACGACGCCCGGCAGCGCGGCGGCCAGGCCCGCGCCCGCGATAACCGCATCGCCCTGCCAGTTTTTGATTTTTTCCTGGAGCTGGTCGATATTGCGGTGCGCGGAGATGACCTGAAATTCAACGTCGTCACAGACGCGCTTCAGGCTTTCCACCAGAGGCTGGGATACGGTGTTGTCGGACGCGCTGCCGAAAACGACGAAGACTTTCATGTTTTTCCTCCTGCCGTGTGACGTTGCGCCGAGAACGCGGCGCTTTCCTCTGTTTCCGTGGGATATTGCCCGTCGAGGCAGGCCATGCACATGTCATGGACGCCGATAGCCTGCCGCAAGTCGTCGTTGTCGAGATAGATCACCTTGTCGGCGCCGAGCCAGCTTGCGATCTCCTCCGCGCTTTTGCCGTTGGCGAGGAGCTTGGACGCGTCCGGAAAGTCGATGCCGTAATAGCAGCCGTGGCGGTGCGGCGGGCAGGTGATGCCGAGCGTGATGCTCTTCGCGCCGTATTTCTTCAGCATGGCGACGATTTTTCTGGCGGTGGTGCCGCGCACGATGCTGTCGTCGACGAGGAAGATGTTCTTGCCCTCGATCTCGCTCCTGACGGGGCTGAGCTTCAGCTCCACCGCCTGCTCGCGCTTTTCCTGCGTGCCGAGGATGAAGCTGCGCTGCACGTAGCGGTTTTTGATGAGGCCTTCGCGGTAGGGGAGCTTGAGCGCGTCGGCGACGGAGATAGCGGCAGGGCGGCTGGTGTCGGGCACGGGCATGACGACGTCGGGGGCGATCTCCCCGCGCATGATCGCTTCGCGCGCGCGCAGGCCTAATCTTATGCCGAGGCTGAGCCTCGCGGCATAGACGGATTTGCCGCCCTGCGCGCCCTCCGCGCCGGAGAAATAGACCCACTCGAACATGCAGGGGCTGGGTTTTTCCTCCTCGCGGACGACGGCGCTTTGCAGCGTGCCGTCCTTCGAAACGAAGACGGCTTCGCCCGGCGCGACGTCGCGCACGTAGTCGTAGCCGAGATAGGTAAGCGCGATGGTTTCGGAGGCGAAACAATAGGTTTTGCTCCCGTCTCCGTTGCCGCGCGCGCCGATGACCAGCGGGCGCAGGCCTTTCGGGTCGCGGAAGGCGACGAGGCCCTCGTTGGCGATCAGCGAAACGACCGCGTAGCCGCCGACCATCGTGTCGAAGACCTTCCCCGCGGCATTCTTGATGTTGTCGAAGGTGAAAGTGCTTTGGTCGGGGATGCCGCCGGATTTCTCCGTCAGGTAATGGGCGAAATAGTGGATCAGCACCTCGAGATCGTTGTGCGTCAGAAGCTGGCGGCGGAAGTCTTTGTTGAGTTTTTGCGCCAGCGGGAAGTAATTGAGGATATTGCCGTTGTGCGCCATGGCGAGGCCGAAGGGGATGCCGGTCATCATCGGCTGGATGTCGTTCGCGCCGTCGGTGCCGATGGTGGCGTAGCGCGTGTGGCCGATCGCCATGTAGCCCGCGAGCCTGTCGATGCGCTGCTGGTCGAAAATCTGCGCGACGAGGCCGTGGTCTTTCTCGGCGGCGAACATGTGCGTCGCGTTGTCGTAAGAAACGATGCCCGCCGCGTCCTGCCCGCGGTGCTGCAAAACAAGAAGCCCGCGGTAGCATTCTAGCGCGGGCGTGTTCAGGGCTGGCGTTTTTATGGACGGGGCGGCGGGCGGCATCCGAGTCTGGAAATGTTCCGGACCAATGATGCCTATGACGCCGCACATAATCGGCAGCCCCCGATTCTTGCTGAAGGAATGAAACACGAATACATGGGTTTATCCGCATATTCAAATATTTTCTGCCATTTGCGCCCGCGCGGGCGCAACAACGATATAAAATGTCATTTTTCCATTGCGGCCGATAATTTAAGCGCCTTTGACGGGATTGTTATGTACTGGCGCGCCCCGCCGCCCGAAAAGACCGTTTACGCCTCCGGCGGTTTTCGGCTAGGATATCTTGCCTGAACGCGCGAAAGTTCCGTTTTTTCATATGCTTAAAAAAATCTACATCGAACAGTTCGTCATCATCGACAAACTTGATCTGGAATTCAGGCCGGGGCTGACCGTGCTGACGGGCGAGACCGGCGCGGGCAAGTCCATCCTGCTCGACGCGCTGGGCATCGTGCTGGGCGACGGGGCGTCGCGCTCCGCCGTGCGCCACGGGGCGGAAAAGGCGGTGATCGAGGCGACGTTCGCGCCGCCGCCGGAAAATCCGGTCTGGAAGCTGCTGGCCGGCAAGGGTATCGACGCGAAGGACGCCTTCACGGTGCGCTGCGTCATCAAGTCCGCGGGCGGCATGGAGACCGGTATCGGCGGCAAGGCCGTCGATCCGGAGTTTTTGAAGAAGGCGGGCGAGTGCCTCGCCGAGATTCACGGCCAGTTCGCCAACCAGAACCTGTTCGACGCCGGAAACCAGCTGCGCCTGCTCGACCTGTGGTCGGACATCCCGCCCGAATTGTTCAAAAGCGTCGCGGATTCGCTGCGCAACTACTACGCCTGCATCAAGGAGCAGGAGGACGAGGGCGAGTTCTACCGCAAGAACGTGAGCCAGGTCGGGGCGCTGGAGGAACGCGCGCAAAAGATCCAGTCGCTCGGCCTGCTGGAGGACGATTTCGAGAGCCTGCGGACGGAATACAACCGGCTGACCACCGCGCACGAGACGTCGGAGGCGTTTCAGGAAATCGCCTCGCAGCTCATGGCGTCGAACGGCGCGGTGCGCTGCCTTACAGCGGCGATCATGGCGCTCGAGCGGCAGAAGAACATCGACGCGGAAAGCGTGGCCGACCTTTCCGCCAGCCTGAACGCGGCGCTGGAGAACGCCCGCGCCGCGCACGAGGAAGTGAAGCGCCTCGAGCCGGAATACAACATCGACACGTCGCCGTTGCGCCAGTACCGCGACAAGATGCAGAAGATCGAGAAGCTCGCCGTGGAATACAAGATCCCGGTTTCCGAGCTGTCGCAATACGGGCGCGACCTCTTCACGGCGGTGGAACGCGTGCGCAACGCCGTGGAGCGCATCAAAGAGCTGGACGGGCTGATCCACCAAGCCGAGCAGGATTACCGGCGGCACGCCCACGCCCTGACGGAAAAGCGCCAGATCGCGGCGGAAGCGATGGGCAAGGAGATCACGGCGCTCCTGCCGCCGCTGCGCCTGCCCAATTCGCAGTTCCAGATCATGGTCGAGGAAATTCCCTTCAAGGAATCGTGGACGGAGAAGGGCTTCAACAAGGTGACGTTCATGGCGCGGATGAACCCGGGGCAGCCCTTCAGCCCGATCGTCGAGACGGCCTCGGGCGGCGAGCTCGCGCGCCTCGTGCTGGCGGTCAAGGCCGTGTTCCAGCGCGCGCAGAAGATCCCGACGCTG
>JAGXAX010000144.1 GCA_018971405.1 Alphaproteobacteria bacterium
AGCGTCGTCCGGCCCCGCCACCTGAATGAGGCAGAGGCGCGACCAGTAGGTGCGCTCGCGGATGAATTCCGTATCGACCGTGATGAACTCCGCCTTTTTCAGGCGCGTGCAGAGCGATTTCAGGTCTTTCTGGTTGGTGATCAAAGACATATCCCATTGATACACGAGAAGGCGGCGAATATCCACGGATGTTTGCAATGAAATTATGTCAATTTTAAATTCTGAAAAAATTTTGATTGTTTGCGCCGGAAAATGCTACTTTCTAGTGTTTTTCAAGGACGGAACAAAAGCAAATGCAGCAACAGGCGCAACACCAGATATCGCCGGAAGAAACCGAGACCCTGCGCAAGGCGCGGCGCGAGGCGTTTATCGCGTCGCTCGGGTGGAAGAACGTCGTCCTCGACCCGATGAAGTCCGACGCGTCGTTCCGCCGCTATTACAGGGTCGAGGGCGCGCCGCTGAAGAAGCCGGTGCTGCTGATGGAAGACCCGCCGGATCGCCCGCCGGTCCCGCCGTTCGTGATGGTCGAGCCGTTCGTGAAGATCGTGGCGCATTTGCGCGCGCTGGGGCTGAACGCGCCGGAGGTGCATTTCAAGGACATTCCGAACGGCCTGCTGATCCTCGACGATTTCGGCGACGACACCTACACGCGCCTGCTGGACAGGGGCTTCGCCGCCAAGCCGCTTTACGAGCTGGCGGTGGATGCGCTGGCGCACCTGCACAAGGATCCGCGGCGCAACGACATCGACCTGCCGCGCTACGACGCGGGCCACCTGATCGACGAGGCGATGCTGCTGCTCGATTGGTATTACCCGCGCCTGACTGGCAGGAAGCCGACGACGGAGATGCGGGAATCCTTCGCCAACGTCTGGTGGGGGCTGTTCAAGAAATTCCCCGAAGACCAGCGGACGCTGGTCTTGCGCGACTATCACGTCGACAACCTGATGCTGGTACCGGATACCAAAGGCTTGCAGTCCTGCGGGCTGCTGGATTTTCAGGACGCGCTGAACGGCCAGATGAGCTACGACCTGATGTCGCTGCTGGAGGACGCGCGGCGCGACGTGCCGGCCGGCCTGCAAAAGCATCTCTATGACCGCTACATGGCGGCGATGATGGGGGCGGGCTTCGGGCGCGACGGGTTCGATTATTCTTTCCGCGTCCTCGCGGCGCAGCGGCATGCAAAAGTGCTGGGCATCTTCGTGCGTTTGTGCGAGCGCGACGGCAAGGCGCGCTATTTGCGCTTCATCCCGCACGTGCACAGGCTTTTCGTCTTATCCCTCGGCAACCCCATCCTGAAGCCGCTCGACCAGTGGTTCAGGGACCACCACATAGACATCAGGAGTCCATTGAAATGAGCATCGCCGCCAAACGCCTCGAACACATCAAGCCGTCCGCCACGCTGGTTCTCGCCGCGCGCGCGAAGGAAATGCAGGCGGAGGGGAAGGACGTCATCGGCCTTTCCATCGGCGAGCCGGATTTCGAGACGCCCGACTACATCAAGAAAGGCGCGAAAGAGGCCATGGACAAAGGCCAGACGCGCTACACCCCCGTGCCGGGCACGATGGAAGTGCGCAAGGCCGTCATCGCCAAGTTCAAGCGCGACAACAACCTGACCTACGGCATGGACCAGGTGATCGTCAGCACCGGCGGAAAACAGGTTTTGTCCAACACCTTCCTCGCGACGCTGAACGCGGGCGACGAAGTGATCATCCCCGCGCCGTACTGGCTCTCCTATCCGGAGATGGTGCATCTTGCCGACGGCACGCCGGTGATCGTCGACACCACCGCGAAGACCGGTTTCAAGATCACGCCGGAGCAGCTTGAAAAGGCCATCACGCCGAAGACGAAATGGTTCCTCATCAATTCGCCGAGCAATCCGACCGGCGCTGTCTATTCCCGCGAGGAGCTGAAGGCGCTGTCGGCAGTGCTGCTGAAGCACAAGCATGTTTACGTGCTGACCGACGACATTTACGAGCACCTGATTTACGACGGGTTGAAATTCTCGACCATCGCGGAAGTGGAGCCGAAGCTCTATGACCGCACGCTCACCGTCAACGGCGTCTCGAAAGCCTACGCGATGACCGGCTGGCGCATCGGCTTCGCCGGCGGGCCCGTCGAGGTCATCAAGGCGATGGCGAAAGTGCAGGGGCAGACGACCTCGGGCGCAAGCTCGATCAGCCAGGCCGCCGCCGCCGCTGCGCTCAACGGCGACCAGTCTTTCATCAACGACTGGCGCAAGACCTTTCAGGAGCGGCGTGATGCCGTCGTCGCCGCGCTGTCCAAAGTCGAAGGTCTGGCGTGCGACGTGCCGCAGGGCGCGTTTTACGTTTTCGCCACCTGCGAGGGCGTGATCGGCAAAAAGACCGCCGAGGGAAAAGTCATCAAGTCCGATGCCGACTTCTGCGACTTTTTGCTGGAAAAGCACCTCGTCGCCGTGGTGCCGGGCGCGGAGTTCGGCGCCTCGCCGTGCTTCCGCATCTCCTACGCGCTTTCCAAGGAAACGCTCGCCAAGGCCTGCGCGCGCATTGCGAATGCCTGCGCGGAGCTGATGGCCTCCGGCGCGGCGAAAGCGGGAGCCGCGTAACATCCGCGAAGCGGGTTGAATTTTCGGCGTGAAACGCGCTGAAACACCCTGAAACGGCGCAAAAATTTTTTGAAAAATTTTTTGCGCCGTATCTTTTTGATTTTCTGGCGCGAAATGGATCACGTTGTTCGTGGTTGCGTGAAAAACCTTGACGGCGGGGAACAAAACTGCGCATACTTCACCAGACTCCCGTCGTGAATGCGGAGCGGAAAAAGCAAAACGCAAGCGGCCTGAACGGGCCGCTTTTTTATTGATAGGTCGTATACGCCCTTACTTCAGCGATTGAAGATACTTGATGACGTCTGCGCGGTCCTGCGGGTCGGGCAGGCCGGTGAAGGTCATCTTCGTGCCGGGGACGAACTTCTGCGGATCGGTCAGCCAGTCGTTGAGCCTTTCCGGCGTCCAGCTGCCGCCTTTGGCTTTCATGGCATCGGAGAAGGCGTAGCCCGCCACATCGGCAAGCTTGCTGCCGACGACGCCGAAGAGGTTCGGGCCGATGCCGTTGCCGCCGCCCTTGGTGAAGACGTGGCAGGAGCCGCAGACCTGGGCGGTTTGCGCGCCTTTGGCGGCGTCGGCTTTCGCCATGTAATCCTTGAAGGGCAGGAGCTTGACCGCGGTGGCCACGGCCGTCGCCTGCGTGGGCGCGGCGATGGTGTAGGCGTCTTTGGCGAGCGGCGGCGTTTCCGTCAGTTCCTTGGCGATGAAACCGGCCATCATGGCGATGATGCCGGCGACGAGGACGGAGGCGAGAAGCTTGTTTGTTTCCATGAGCGGGGAGCCTTTTCTTATTTTTGCTTGTTGATCGGGGATACTTTAACTCTGTTTGCGGACGGTGGCAATCGGGTCCATGGGCTGGATGTCGATGTCCCACGGGAAATAGATCCACGTGTCCTGACTGACCCAGGTGACGTAGGTGTCGGCGAGGGGCTCGCCGGAAGGCTTGGCATAGACGGTGGCGATGTGCGCTTTCGGCAGCATCTGGCGGAGCATCTTGGCGGTGTTGCCGCTGTCGACGAGGTCGTCGATGACGAGCCAGCCGTCGCCGTCGCCGACCAGTTTCGCGTCGATGCCCTTGATGACCTTCGCCGCGCCGCGGGTCTTGTCGTCGTAGCTGGAGATGCCGACGGTTTCGACCAGCTTGATTTCGAGCTCGCGCGCGACGATGCCCGCGGGGATCATCCCGCCGCGGGTGATGGCGATGATGCCTTTCCATTGCGCGCTTTTATCGACGAGGCGCCAGGCAAGCGCCTTGCAGTCGCGGTGGAACTGGTCCCACGAGACGAGAAAACGTTTTGGTGCGGCGGAAGAATCGGTCACTGGAGGTCTCCGGTCAGGTCTGCCTATTTATACGGACTTTAGGCCGGATTGGCAAAAAGGAATGTTATAATTATTTTGCGTTATGAATATTAATGCGACGCGCATGCACACACCATTCCGCCGTGATAGCCGTTGACGGAAATATCAAGGGTTTTGTATAAACCAACCACAGCAACGAAATTTGAGGAGACGGTCGATGATCAAGAAGTTCTTTAACTGGGCTGCCGCCAAACCTTCCTGCCAGTACACGCTGACGGGCGACGACCTTTCCTTCAAATTCAACCGCGCCGGACGCCTGACCGAGCGCCTGCTCTACGTGAAGCCGCTGCTTCTCGGCGGCGCCATGATGGTTCTGAGCGTTCCCATGGCGGTGACGGGGGCTTTGCCCGCGGCGGCGGCGGCCGTGGCCGTCGGCGGTCTGGTGATGGCGTTCGGCAAGGCGGTTTCCCTTGTCGGCGGCGGCACCGCCCACCTTGTCGCAGCCGGGGCGAACGGCATCGTCAACCATGTCTTGCCGCCAAAAGCCCCCGGGATGAAGCAATAGGGATTGCCGCGCATCCCGACCCTGATGCCGACATTTCTTTTGGATGCTCTTGCATGATCTGATACAGTCAATTGTATCACAAAAGGCTGTATTATGGACATTAATCTCACGGGCAAGCGCGCCCTTGTCTGCGGCGCGAGCAAGGGCATGGGGCGGGCGATCGCGGAAGAGCTGGCATTGCTCGGCGCGGGCGTGACGCTGGTCGCGCGGCGGGCTGACGTTCTCGAACAGGTGAAAAAGTCGCTGAAGGGAGAGGGGCATCACGCCCTTGCGCTGGATGTGTCCGACACCGCGCGCTTAAAAGACAAAATCGCCGCGCATGTGAAAGAGCTCGGGCCGTTTCATA
>JAGXAX010000145.1 GCA_018971405.1 Alphaproteobacteria bacterium
CGATCGCGGCGGCGAACAGCGCTTGCGCCTCGCCGTGATACCGCTTGACGGCCACCTCGACGGGCGTTTCACCCCGTCTGTCGCGGGCCTCGGGGTCGACGCCCCTCTCCAGCAGGAGGCGCATGACGTCCATGCTGTTTTTCAGCACCGTCATCGAAAGGGGCAGGCAGCCGAAACGGTCGGGCTTGTTCAGCTCTTCCACGGGAAGGGCGGCGGCGAGACGCTTCGCCTCGTCCTCCTGCCCCTTCCAGAGGGCATCGCTCAGGAAATCGGAGGGCGTGACGGGCGGCGCGTTTTGCGCGGCAGGAGACAGCATGGGCATCTGTTTTATCCACAAGCCAGTTATTCAAATAGGGGGACCCCCATGTTACATCCGGAGAAATATATGTCAATATCCGGAAAAGCCCGATGGAATCGTCTGCTCTCACCGGATAAAAATTTTTAAAATCAATAACTTATATATTATGTAGCGCCATCGGCGGCCGCAGGGTCAGGACGACCGGCGTATGGTCGGAGGCTTTATCCTCTCCGCGCGGCGCCGAATCTATCGCGCAGGCGTCGAGCAGGTCGGCTGCCTGCGGCGAGAGGAGGAAGTGGTCGATGCGTAAACCGTGGTTGCGCGGCCAGGCGCCCGCCTGATAATCCCAGAAAGTATATTGCGCCGCCTTGTCGTTATAGACGCGAAAAGCGTCCGTCAGGCCGAGGTTGAGCAGGGCGCGGAACCCGCGGCGGCTTTCAAGGCGGAAGAGCGCGTCGTCTTTCCACCCTTGCGGGTCGTAGCAGTCGCGGCCTTCGGGAATGATGTTGTAATCGCCGCCGAGGACGAACGGCTGCTCGCGCTTCAGCAGGTCAGCCGCATGGGCGCGCAGACGCTCCATCCACGCGAGCTTGTAGGGGTATTTTTCGCTCTCCACCGGATTGCCGTTGGGGAGATAGAGCGACGCGACGCGCACGCCCGCCACCGTCGCCTCGATATACCGCGCCTGTCCGTCGGCGGGGTCGCCCGCGAGGCCGGTTTCGACATCGGCGATTGTGCCGCGCGCGAGAATCGCGACGCCGTTCCACGCCTTCTGGCCGAACACGGCGGCGTCATATCCCAGCGCGGAAAAGGCGGCGCGCGGGAATTTGTCTTCGGTCGTCTTCAGCTCCTGCAGCAAAAGGACGTCGGGCCGCGCCGCCTCCAGCCACGCCAGCACGTTTTGCAGGCGCGCGTTGACCGAATTGACGTTCCATGTCGCTATTTTCATCATCGCGCCCGAACGACGTTCACGTAAATGTAGCGCCCCGCGCCGCCCGATTCCTGATAGCACAGTTCGCGCACGCCCGCGCCGGGCGAGAGCGTGACGGCAGTGGCCGCGCCGTAATTGGTGCCGTTGAACGGCGTCACGGTGGCGAGCGCGCCGCCGGTGGGAATGGCGGTGCCGTAGCCAAGCACGCTGTTGATCTGCGCGCACACCTCCTCGGGAACGTCGACGAGGATCATCGAGAGTTCGGGGTTGGTGTCGCTGCCCGCGCCCGTCATGGTGATCTGGCCGGTGAAGACGTAGGAACAGGCGGAAAGGCAGGCGGCGGTGGGCGGCGTCTCGTAGGACGCATGGCCGCCGGAGGGATCGAAGAGTTCGCGCGTCAGCGGCGCCGTGCCTGCACCCGGCGGGTCGAAGAGGATGCCGCTGCCCGCCGGAGAATCCGTGTCAGACACGCTGTTGAACAGCATCAGCTTGTCGATCTTCGGGCGGAGGCTGTCGCCATACTGGATCACCTCTATCGCCGTGGCGCGGGCCTCGTCAGCCGTCAGCGTGGTTGAGGCGCCGTGGCTGCCTTCGAGCAGCGCATAGGCGAGCGCGGCGAAAAGCGCCACCGCGATGAGGATGTACACCAGCATCGAGCCGCGCTCCGCGCCGCGTTCCGTCCTGTCAGTGCGGTCGGGTCGAAGGGTCAGGTTCCCGCCCTCGCTTCTTCCGGCGGCGCGTTTTCCATGCGCGCGATAAGCTCCTTGACCTGCAGCTTCTCTTTCTTCAGGCGCTCGATCAGGACGTCGTCGTGGGACGGGCGCACCCGCTCGTCGCGGATCTTGCGTTCCAGCCTGTCGTGCTTGTCCTTGAGGGATTTGAGGTGAGAAGCTTGCATATGTTTGTCTCCCATGTTCCGGTGTTGCTTATCCTGACCATTCTACCAGCCGCGGGTTAAAACTCCTCTAACGCCGCGGCGAAGGCCTTGATTTCCCGCGCCGTTTCGGCGGCATTTTCAAGCATAAGCATATGCCCGCAGCCCGCAAGCGCGCAAAAGCGCGCGTCCGGCATCATTCCGGCCAGCGCCCGCCCCGCGGACGCGGACGCAAGCTTGTCCGCCTCCCCGGCCAGCACCAGCGCAGGCTTCCGCATCGCCAGCGCCGTCTTTTCCCCCGCGGCATAGGCGTCGCAGGCGGCAAGGTCGTTGGCCAGCGTTTCCGGCCGCAGCAGCCCCTTCAGGAATTCGGCCGCGGCGGCATGGGCGGGCGCGACGCCCCATTTCAGGATCAGCGCGGCGGCGGCCTCCGGTGTTTCCCGCGCTTTCTTGAGCAAATCCGGATGCACCGGCATCTGTGCCGCCGCGCCCGCAAGCACGACCGCGCAAACGGCAGGCGCCTGCGCCGCCTCCAGCGCCGCCAGCGCCCCCATCGAGTGGCCGAGCAGCACGACCGTGCGCGGCGGCCTGTCCCCGATCTGCGCGCGAACCCACGCCGCCATGTCTTCGATCGTCTTCAGCAGCGGCCCCGCAGCAGTGCCGTGACCGGGCAGGTTCAAGGCTTCGCACGGCATCTTCCGCGCCAGCAGCTCCCACACGTCCGCGCCCATGCCCGCGCCGTGGAGGGCGATCACCGTCTTGCGCTCTTTTTCCCGTACAGCCATGAGGTCGAGTCTACACCCGAAACGGCATAAAAAAAACGCCCCGAAGGGCGTTTTAAGGAAGATATCACGAGGAGGCACAGATGAAACCTGATTTCAAGGTATCACCGAATGGTTAAGGTCCGGTTAATGCCTCCTGATGCAAAGCCCAGGCGCGTGAAAATCACGCGCGACGACGATTTGCTCTATAAAATGGAAAAGTCAGAACGGAATCTCGTCGTCCATGTCGTTGCGGCCGCCGCCCGAAGCGCCCGAACCGCCCGAACCGAAAGATCCGGCAGAGGCGGAGCCGCCCGAAGCCATCATCGGCTCCTCGGCGTAATCGTTGGCGGCGCCCGCGCCCGAACCGCCCTTGCCGTCGAGCATGGTCAGTTCGCCGCGGAACGGCGGCAGCACGACTTCGGTCGTGTATTTTTCGACGCCGTCCTTGTCGGTGTACTTGCGGGTTTCGAGTTGGCCTTCAAGATAGACCTTGGAGCCTTTCTTGAGAAAACGCTCGCACACGCCGACCAGCGGCTCGCTCTTGACGACGACGCGGTGCCACTGGGTCTTTTCCTTGCGCTCGCCGGTCGCCTTGTCTTTCCAGGTTTCGGAGGTGGCGACGGAGAGGTTGGCGATGCGCCCGCCGTTCTGGAACGCGCGAACCTCCGGATCCTGCCCGAGGTTGCCCACCAGAATCACTTTATTTACGCTGCCCGCCATGTTAATTTTTCCTTCCTGTCGTATGCGTTTAAAACGCCTTATGTTTAACATGCTTTTGCGATTCTAAAAAGGGAGATTTCAAACATGAGGGCGTGGCAAAGAATGCTCAGCGGACGCAGGCTCGACCTGATCAATCCCGCCGCCGTGGATATCGAAATAGAGGACATCGCCCACGGGCTTTCCAGAGTCGCGCGCTGGAATGGCCAGACCACCGGCGAACACGCTTTTTCCGTGGCGCAGCATTCGGTGCTGGTCGAAAAGATCTCCCGCACGCTCGAACCCGAAGCGGACAAGACATGGCTGCTCGCCGCGCTGCTGCACGACGCGTCGGAATACGTGGCGGGCGACATGATCTCGCCCTTCAAGAACGCGCTCGGCCTCGATTACCGCGCCTTCGAAGACAAGCTGATGCAGGCGGTGCATATCCGCTTCGGCCTGCCGGCGGTGATCTCGCCGCAGCTCAAGAAGTTCATCAAGCGCGCCGACAAAATCTCCGCCTATCTCGAAGCGACGCAGATCGCGGGCTTCACCCATGCCGAAAGCCGCAAGCTCTTCGGCCCGCCGCCGCTGCCGGTGAGCGGCTGGACGCTTGAGGCGCTCGCGCCCAACGCGGCGAAGCAGCAGATGCTGGAGCGTTTCGCCATCCTCGCCGAACAGGCCGAGTGCGCGGCGGCCTGACCCCCTTGCGCCGGTTGCGTTGCGCGGAACGCAGGAAACGGAGAAACCCATATGCGCGCCCCGGCTAAAGGAACCGCATTTTTTCTCGCGCTTCTTCTGCTGCCCGTTCCCGCGGCGGCGGAGGGGCTTGCGCTGTACAAGGCGGTTTACGCCCTGAAGCTCGTCGCCGCCGCGCCGGGCAGCGCCGTCACCGGCGCGGGCGGGGAAATGTATTACGAGCAGGACGACGCCTGCGACGGCTGGACGACGGAGCAGCGCCTCGCCACGCGCTACGATTACGCCGGCGGCCGGTCGGCGCTCGACACCGCCCGCTACGCCGCTTTCGAAAGCAAGGACGGGGGCGATTTCAGCTTCAACGCCGAACAGGAGGAAAACGGGCGCGAGGACATGCACATCAGCGGCAGCGTCGCGCGCGGCAAAAACGGCGCCGCCACCGCCCTTTACACGCGCCCAGACGGCGCACGCCGCGCCCTGCCCGCGG
>JAGXAX010000146.1 GCA_018971405.1 Alphaproteobacteria bacterium
ATACAGCCGGCCCCGCAGCCGCAACAACCGCAGGCATCAGTTGAAACGCCACAGGCCAGCGATCAGGACGCACAGGCAGACGCGCTTCCCGCGCCACCCGCGGCGGCTGAGCCGCAACAGCCGATAAGCCTCCAGCCCGCGACTGACGACAGGTCGGCTCCGGCTCCCGCGCCGCAACCGCAGGATAGCGACAGCGGCGTCGTCTGGCATCAAATCAACGGCTACAACGCGGAAAACCCTTCCCTGCCCGCGGATGACGGAGGCGTCGCAATCCCGGCGCCGCCCGTCGTGCAATACAACCAGAGCGTCGATGTCTATCCGGTGAACGGCGACCTCGCGCCCTATACGCTGGTGAACTCCATAAACAGCACGTATAACGGCGGCGACAGCTATGAAACCGCGCGGGTCGAGCAGGTCTATTTTGGTTACGGCTCTGCGCGCGTCGCCCCGATCGACCGCAAAAATCTGCGTGAGCTCGCCCGCTCCCTGACGCGTCAGAGCGACGATTACCGCCTGACCGTCGTGGGCCACGCGAGCAGGTCCGTCGCCGGCGTGCGCGATCCGCTGCGCCGCAAGATCATCAATTTCCGGATGGCACAGAAGCGCGCCGACGCGGTCGCGCACACGCTGGTGGAAGCGGGCGCGTCGCCGGACTGGGTTGAGGCGCGGTCGGCCGGCGCGGCGCAACCGTCGCAGCATCCGGACGGCAGGTCGCAGCAGGCCGCCGACCAGCGCGCCGACGTTTTTCTGGATGCAAACTGACATTTAACCGGGTGGCCGAGACATGGACGACGCTCCGCTCAAAATCGGGATCGCGGGACTGGGAACCGTCGGTGCCGCCGTTTTCCGCCTGCTGGAGGACAACGGCGCGCTGATCGCCGCGCGCCTGCAACGGCCCGTCCGCGTCACGGCCGTGTCCGCGCGTTCACGGAAAGACCGCGGCCTCGACCTTTCCAAAGTGAAATGGCATGACGATCCCGCCGCGCTGGCGGACGACGAAAACGTCGATCTCGTCGTGGAACTGATTGGCGGCGCGGAAGGCGCGGCTTTCGACCTCGTCAGAAAATCGCTCGGCAACGGCAAGCCCGTCGTCACCGCCAACAAGGCGCTGCTGGCGGCGCGCGGCGGCGAGATTTTGCGGCTGCTGGAAAACGGCCCCGAAAACGGAAAACGCACGCTCTCCTATGAAGCCGCGGTCGCGGGCGGCATCCCCGTCATCAAGGCCTTGCGCGAAGGGCTGGTGGCGAACGAAATCAACGCCGTCTACGGCATTCTCAACGGCACCTGCAATTTCATCCTCTCGCAAATGCGCGGCACGGGCGGAAAGTTCGGCGACGTGCTGAAAGAGGCGCAGGCAAAGGGCTACGCCGAGGCCGACCCGTCGTTCGACATCGACGGCATCGACGCCGCGCACAAGCTCTCGATCCTGTCCGGTCTCGCCTTCGGTTGCGTGCCCGATCCGGCTTCCGTGCGCACGCAGGGCATCCGCGACATCACCGGCGTGGACATCGCCTTCGCCGACGAGCTGGGCTACCGCATCAAGCTGCTCGGCATCGCGCGGCGGACGGCGCGGGGCATCGAGCAGTCCGTCGAGCCCTGCCTCGTGCCGAAAAACATCCCCATGGCGCATATCGAGGGCGTGGAAAACGCGGTTTATATCGACGGCGGCCATGCGGGCAAGATCCTGCTCACCGGCGCGGGCGCGGGCGGCAGCGCGACCGCCTCCGCCGTCGTCGCCGACATCATCGACGCCGCGCGCGGGGGCGCGGGACTGCCGCTGTTCGGCCGCGCCGACCCGCAAACGATGCAAACCGCCGACACCGCCGCGCGCACCGGCTCCTACTTCCTGCGCCTGACGGTGCTCGACCAGCCGGGCGTGATCGCGGACGTCTCCGCCATCCTGCGCGACTGCCGCGTGTCGCTCGAATCCATCCTGCAGCGCGGGCGCGCGCCGAACCAGCCCGTGCCGGTCATCCTCACCAGCCACGAAACCCTCGAAGGCGACATGCTGAAGGCGGCGGAAAAAATCGGCAGGCTCGGATCCTCCGTCGAGCCGCCGCACCTCATGCGCATCGAAACATTTGAAAGAGACCCCTTGCAATGAAAACGGCGGAAAAAATGGCAACCATGCAAATGACTGACCCGGCCTTCACGATGGACCGCAACCTCGCGCTCGAACTCGTGCGCGTGACGGAGGCAGCGGCGCTCTCCGCCTCCCTGCTCATGGGCCGCGGCGATGAAAAGGCCGCCGACCAGGCGGCGGTGGACGCGATGCGGGTCGCGCTCAACAACCTCGGCATCGACGGAACGGTCGTCATCGGCGAAGGCGAGCGCGACGAGGCCCCCATGCTCTACATCGGCGAGAAGGTCGGCACGGGGAACGGCCCCGCGCTCGACATCGCCCTCGACCCGCTCGAAGGCACGACCATCACCGCGAAAGGCGGGCCGAACGCCCTCGCCGTCATCGCCATGGCGGAAAAGGGCGGGTTCCTGAACGCGCCCGACGTCTACATGGAGAAGATCGCCATCGGCGCTGGCTTCCCCGAAGGACTCGTCGACATCGACGCCACGCCCGCCGAAAACCTCAAGGCGCTCGCCCGCGCGCGCGGCGTCAATGTTTCCGATCTCGTCGCCTGCATCCTCGACCGCCCGCGCCACGAGGACCTGATCGCGAAAGTGCGCGCGGCCGGTGCGCGCATCATGCTCATCCCCGACGGCGACGTTTCCGGAGTGATCGCCACCGCGCAGCCCGACGCGGGCATCGACATCTACCTCGGCTCCGGCGGCGCGCCCGAAGGCGTGCTGGCGGCGGCGGCGCTGCGCTCGACCGGCGGCTTCATGCAGGGCAAGCTGATCTTCCGCAACGACGACGAAAAGGCCCGCGCGAAAAAGTGGGGCGTCACCGACCTCGGCAAGAAATACGAACTCTCCGACCTCGCGCACGGCGACGTGATGTTCGCCGCGACGGGCGTCACCGACGGCGCGATGCTGAAGGGCGTGCGGCGCTTTTCCGGCGGCGCCTTCACCCACTCCGTCATCATGCGCTCGAAAACCGGCACCATCCGCCGCATCGAGGCGACCCACAACTTCCGCAGGAAGACGGGGTATAAATGACGTCGCCTGAAAAATCAGTATCGCATGCCGCCGCCGTCGCCGCGCAAGCGGGGATCCGCGAAGGCGTTCTTTCCGTCGAAAGCTCCGTCCTTGGCAAGAAATGGGCCTTCACCCCGGCTGACGGACGTCTCGCCGCGGGCATCAGCCAGGCCTACGGGCTGCCTGAAATCCTCGGGCGGCTGCTGGTTTCGCGCGGCGTGGGCTTTGACGCGGTGGAAACCTTCCTCAACCCGACGCTCAAAACGCAACTGCCCGACCCGAGCACGCTCAAGGACATGGACAAGGCGGCGGAGCGCATCGCCGACGCCGTCGTCAAGGGCGAAAAGGCCGCCGTGTTCGGCGATTACGACGTGGATGGAGCAACCTCCTCCGCGCTGCTGAAACGCTTTTTCAAAGCCCTTGGCGCGGATTTGCACATTTACATCCCCGACCGCATCGCCGAAGGCTACGGCCCCAGCGCGCCCGCGCTGCTGAAGCTGAAAGAACAGGGCATCGACCTCGTCATCACCGTCGATTGCGGCGTCACGGCGTTCGATGCCATCGGCGCAGGCACGCAAGCGGGCCTCGACATCGTCGTGCTCGACCACCACCGCGCCGAACCAACGCTTCCAAATGCGATTGCCGTCGTCAACCCCAACCGTCTCGACGACGACAGCAACCAAGGCCAGCTCGCCGCCGTGGGCGTCACCTTCCTCGCCATCGTCGCGGTCAACCGCCTCTTGCGCTCGCGCGGCTTTTATACGGATACGCGCCCCG
The DNA here is from genome assembly GCA_018971405.1 of Alphaproteobacteria bacterium. Taxonomy (GTDB): domain Bacteria; phylum Pseudomonadota; class Alphaproteobacteria; order Micavibrionales; family UBA2020; genus PALSA-926. The sequence goes on from JAGXAX010000146.1 coordinate 3,871, forward strand.
AACCCAGAATTTTACAATGGCTCGACATCGTCGCGCTCGGCACCGTCTGCGACGTCGTGCCGCTGACGGGCGTCAACCGCGCCTTCGTCTCGCAAGGCCTGAAAGTCATGGCCCTGCGGCAGAACCCCGGCATCGTCGCGCTCGGCGACGTGGCGGGCCTCTCCGAAGCGCCCGGCACGTTCCACGCCGGTTTCATGTTCGGCCCGCGCGTCAACGCGGGCGGACGCGTGGGCGAGTCTTCGCTCGGCGCAAGACTGCTTTCGACCGACGACCCGCTGGAAGCCAAAGCCATCGCCCTGCAACTGCATCAATACAACGCCGAGCGCAAGGAACTTGAAAAAGCCGTGCTGGACGACGCCATCGCGCGGATCGGCGAGAATGCGGGTGATGATCTCGTCCTCATGATCGACGGCGAAGGATGGCATCCGGGCGTGATCGGCATCGTCGCCGCGCGGCTGAAGGAAAAATACAACCGTCCTGCCTGCGTCGTCGCCTTCGACGAAAACGGCATCGGCAAGGCATCGGGCCGCTCTGTTTCCGGCATCGACCTCGGCGGGGCGGTTCTGGCGGCAAAGGAAAAAGGCCTGCTGATCAACGGCGGCGGGCACAAAATGGCCGCAGGCTTCACCGTCGCGCGCGACCTCTTCCCCGCCCTCGCCGCCGCCGTCAATGAACATGCGCGGGAACAACTCAAAGGCCAACCCTTCGCGCCGGAACTGCGGCTTGATGCCGTGCTCTCGCTCCACGCCCTGACGCTGGATCTGGTCGAAAAGCTCGACCGCCTCGCGCCCTATGGTCAAGGCCACGCCCAGCCGCGCTTCGCGCTGGCGCGGGTTAAAATCGTCCGTCCGCGCGTCGTCGGCGAA
>JAGXAX010000147.1 GCA_018971405.1 Alphaproteobacteria bacterium
TCCGGAAATGACGTGCGGATAGACCTTGGAGGACATCGTCCAACTGATCAGCACGGCGAGGAAAAACCAGCTGGCGTCCGCCCTGACCTTGTAGCCGAAAAAACGAAACAGCGTCACGCGCCTGAAAGACACCTTGATACCCCCTTTTCAAGTCCGCGGAAGGTCTTTGACAATCAATACCGAAAACAATAATAATAGCGAAACGGCGTAAAAAACAGGGCAGAAAACAGGAATATGTCGCTAAAAATCCGGAAACCTGCAGTCCTCTCCACCGCGTTGGCGCTCGGTCTCGCGTTGTCCGGCTGCACGACGGACGGCATGAGCCTCCCCGACGTGCATCTTTCAAGCCTCAACCCGTTCCATGCGCCCTCTTCCGCCGCTGCGCCCCAGGCGGCGCCGCAGGACGCGGGGCAAATGCCGAAGGTGCCGGAAGAGCCGGTTTCGGGCACGCCCGTTCCCCAGCCCGACACGCCGCCGCTCATCTGCAAAATCGGCCGCGGCTCGGCGCGTTTCAGCGACGGCTGGCATGATTTCAGGGATGCGACCTTCACCCTTTACGACGGCGTTTCGGGCGCGGTCTCCCTCACTGCCGTGCACAGCGCGCAAAAAATGACGCTGCAGGCCCTGTTCGACAAGAGGGGGCAAAAGCTCCTCTTCTGCCCGACGATCGAGGGCGCGGCGGACGGGCGCATCGCCTGCGCCAGCATTTACGCGCTCCAGTCCGACCTCGACGCCGGCATCAAGCGCACCTTCGACGTGCCGGAGGCCGAACGCGACGGCGACATCACCTGCGCCTACACGGAAGACCGCCTGCGCTCGTTCAAGCTGCCGCCGGGATGAGCATGGGAAAGACGGTTCTCTCCAGCAAGGACATGCTGAAACACCTCGTCGGCTTCGACACGGTGAGCGCGAACTCCAACCTCGATCTCATCCACTGGGTGCGCGACTATCTCGCGGAATACGGCGTCAAGTCGACGCTGATCCACGACGCGCAGAAAAACAAGGCCAACCTCCACGCCGTCATCGGCCCCGCGGACAAGGCGGGCGTCGTGCTCTCCGGCCATACCGACGTCGTGCCCGTCGAGGGGCAGGCGTGGGACAGCGACCCTTTTACTTTACGCGAGCACGACGGACGGCTTTACGGCCGCGGCACCTGCGACATGAAAGGCTTCATCGCCGTCGCGCTCGCCAAGGTGCCGGAAATGTCGAAGCGGCCGCTCGCTGCGCCACTGCACCTCGCGTTCTCTTATGATGAAGAACTCGGCTGCCTCGGCGCGCACGACATCGCAAGGCACCTCGACCATCTGCCCGTGAAGCCGAAACTCTGCGTCGTCGGCGAGCCGACCGACATGAAGGCCATCACCGGCCACAAAGGTATTTGCGACTTCGAATGCACCGTGCGCGGCAAGGAGGCGCACTCGTCTCTCGCGCCCTACGCCGTCAATGCCGTCGAGAGCGCGGCGGAGCTGGTCGCTTATATAAAGTCGGTCGCCCGCCGCATGCAGAACGAGGGCCCGTTCAACAAGCAATTCGACCCGCCTTTCACCACCGTCCACACCGGCGCGATCAGGGGCGGCACGGCGGTCAACATCGTGCCGAACCTCTGCGAGTTCGCCTTCGAGATCCGCAACATCCCCGAGATCAGGGCCGAAGACCTCGCTGACGAGATCCGCCAGTACGCCTTCAAGACTCTCGAGCCGCGCATGAAGGAGATCGACCCCAAATCCGGATTCGAAATCCGCTCCGCCGCCTCCGTTCCCGCCTTCGACATCGACAACGGTGATCCGGCGGTCGCCTTCGTCATGGCTCTTTCCGGCGCCAACGCGGCGGAAAAAGTCAGCTTCGCCACCGAGGCTGGTCTTTTTCAGAATGTCGGAATTCCGACCGTTGTCTGCGGCCCCGGCAGCATCACACAGGCCCACAAACCCAATGAATACGTCTCCATCGACCAGATTACGAAATGTGAAAACTTCATGGACAGGCTGGCGGCGAAGATGTGTAGCTCTTTTTAATAATCAGAGCTGCACACGAAAGCTTGCATTATGCGCCGATGCATGACAACATCCTGAAAAAATAAGGGAACTTCCACGAGGGTATATCTGATGTTCGACCATTACAAATGGCAAACCGTAGGCGGAGCGCAGGCCGAGCCTTTTCTGAAGCTCATCAATCCCATTCAGGGCAAATTCACCGCCGGCGCCGACACGGCGACGGTGGAATGGGCGCAAATCCCGTTTTACAACACCATCGCGCTGGTGCGCGTCAACGACACGGCTTGGCCGGCCAACACCGGCCCCTTCTGGTTCCTCGCCAAACAGGGGCGCATGTTCCTGCTCGACGGCTCGAGCGCGCCGATCCACGACGCCAACGAGGCCGACCCCATCACCATCACCGAGCCGAAGGTTCTGGAATACCTGAAATTCTTCTGCTACTTCGTCCACGGCGACGAAGGCCCGTTCCTGATCGTCGAGGACATCAACCACCCCGCCCTCGACCAGTCGAAGATCGACGACGCCACCCGCAAGGTGATCGAGGACGCTCTGCGCCCCGCCGCCTTCGAGGGCAAGACCGATGACGGCCATTTCGAGGCCTCGGCGATGGTGCTCTACGGCAACGCGCTCTTTTCGGCGCGCTTCTCGCTCTCGCCCAACGGCATGATCGAAATGATCGACGACGAACCGATCGCCGCCGACCTGCCGGTTAAGAAGATCAAGCCGAATTACTGAACCCATGCCGCGACCGGCGCACATCCGCACGTCCGTCCTGATCGTCGGCGGGGGCTTGTCCGGTCTCGCGCTTGCGGGAGCGCTGGGCGAAGCGGGGATCGATTGCCTCTGCATAGACCGCGCCCCGCCCGCAGCGCAACTCGCGGAACAATATGACGGCCGCACCACCGCGATTTCCTACGCCTCGCATCTCGTCCTGAAATCCGCTGGCGCATGGGAGGCGCTGCTGCCGGACTGCGAGCCGATCAACGACATCCGCGTGGCCGACGGGAACTCCCCGTTCTATCTCCACTTCGACTGCGATGGCGACGGCGGAGGAAACCCCTTCGGCTGGATCGTCGAAAACCGCATTCTGCGCCATCAGCTGTTCAAAAACGCCGGGCGCCTCGAAAAACACGTGCGCCACATCGCGCCCGCCGAGATTAGAAATTTCAGCAGCGGGAAAGCATCCGCCGGCGTCATCCTGAAAGACGGCACGAAAATCACCGCACCGCTGATGATCGGTGCGGACGGGCGCAACTCTTCAGTTCGCCAATGGCTCGGCATCGACGTGAAAACCTTCGACTACAAACAGTCCGCCATCGTCTGCAACGTCGCGCACAAACTGGATCACGAGAACGCCGCGGTCGAGCATTTTCGCCCCGCGGGGCCGTTCGCCGTTTTGCCGATGACCGACAGTGCGGAGGGAGAGCACCGCTCCTCCGTCGTCTGGACGGAACACGGGGGCGACGTGCAAGACATCCTCTCCCTAAGCACGGAAGATTTCGACGCGCGGCTGCAGGACTTGTTCGGCCCGCATCTCGGAAAAGTGCGCCATGTTTCAAAGCCGATGAGCTACCCTCTCTCGCTGATGCACGCGGAGCGCTACACCGGCACGCGCGTCGCGCTGATGGCTGAAGCGGCGCATGCCATTCATCCCATCGCGGGGCAGGGTCTCAACCTGAGCCTGCGCGACGTCGCCGTTCTAACGGAACTGATCGTCACGCATTTGCGCCACGGCCTTGATATCGGCGCTGCCACGCTGCTGCAGCAATACGAAACGGCGCGGCGCGGCGACACGCTTTTGATGGCGGGCGTCACCGACATCCTCAACCGGCTCTTCTCCAATGACAGGCCGGCGGTTCGCCTGATGCGCGGCTTAGGCCTTGGGATAGTTCAAAAAATTCCCCCTTTGAAGCGTTATTTCGCCCGTCAGGCTATGGGTATTTCCGGAATCATGCCGGACTCCCTGCGCAAAGCCTGAAATCAGGCCGCTGCCCGCCATATTCAGTTGATTCTCAATGATTTTTTCTTGACGACCGTGCCCAAAATTGGCACGCTTGGCCATTATTCGTACAATTCATAAGGGATTCGCAAAGCGCCATGACAAAATCCGAACTGATTCTCCGCCTGGCTGAATTGAATCCGCACCTCTACCAAAGCCACTCCGAGCAGATCGTCGACACCATTTTCGAGGAAATCACCAAGGCGCTCGCCGCCGGCCAGCGCGTCGAGCTGCGCGGCTTCGGCGCCTTTTCCGTCAAGCAGCGCAAGGCGCGCACCGGCCGCAACCCGCGCACCGGTGAAACCGTCCATGTCGACGACAAGCGCGTTCCCTTCTTCAAGATCGGCAAGAAGATGCACGAGCGCCTCAACGGCATCGAATCCTCCGACGACGAAGACTGATTTTTTAAAATTTCTAAAAAATAATGCGGCGGGTCTCAACGGCCCGGGCTGCCCGCGGCATCACTGCCGGAACCGCCCAATCCCGCCTTGTAGCTTTCAAGAAAATCCTTGAACATATCGACCTCGCCCGCGATTTTCAGCATCTGTTCGCGGTCGCCGAGCGCGCTGTCTCCGCCGTTGCGCGTCACGACGTCGAACGTCGCCGCGAGTCTCGTCTTCGCCATGGCGGCCTGATATTTTTCCTTTAAGTTTTCCAGCTTGTCCGCGTCGCCC